>CACNGE010000016.1 GCA_902619855.1 uncultured Bacteroidota bacterium | reverse complement strand
AAATGAATGAAAACAATTGATCACAAATGACAATTCAAATCGTAAATCAATCTAACCATGCGCTGCCCTCCTATGAAAGCAATGCTTCGGCAGGGATGGATCTACGCGCACAACTCGACAGCGCAATCGTTTTAGAGCCTTTTGAACGAACGATTGTCAAAACAGGACTGTTTATCGAACTTCCAATTGGTGTGGAGGCGCAAGTGCGACCACGCAGTGGTTTAGCAATCAAAAGTGGAATCACAGTACTCAACGCTCCTGGCACGATTGATGCAGACTACCGAGGTGAAATTGGAGTGATACTGATTAATTTATCCAACGAACCCTTTACCATCAACAATGGCGATCGCATTGCACAGTTGGTCATTGCAAAACATGAAACGATTCACTGGAAAGAAACAGACTCACTCAGCGATTCCGATCGTGGAGCAGGGGGGTTTGGAAGCACAGGCATAAAATGAAAATATGAACATCATCGTACCCATGGCCGGACGTGGCTCTCGCTTAAGACCACATACACTCACCACTCCAAAACCCATGCTTGCTGTGGCAGGAATGCCCATTGTCAGTCGATTGGTAAGCGACATCGTCAAGCTTACCGATCAACCAGTCAACAACATTGGTTTTGTTTTGGGAGACCCTGTCTTTTTTGGGGATGAAATGGTTGATGAGCTCCAAAAACTGGCAGAAAGCTTAGGAGCAAAAGCACATATTTTTCGTCAGCTTGAAGCATTGGGAACAGGACACGCCATCATGTATGCTCAGCCACTGCTCAACGGCCCGACTGTTATTGCGTATGCAGACACCCTTATTCGTGCCGATTTTGAATTGGATAACAATGCAGATGCTACGATTTGGGTTAAAAAAGTGAAGAATCCTGAAGCCTATGGAGTTGTTGAAATCAATGACCAAGGGGATATCAAAGGGCTGGTCGAAAAGCCAACAGACCATGTGTCTGATTTGGCTGTGATTGGAATCTACTACTTCAAAGAAGCTACTGATTTGAAAAACGAACTAAATGCTGTGTTGGATGAAAACCTAACACGTGATGGGGAGTATCAAATCAACGATGGTATTTTGCGAATGATGGATAAAGGCAAACGATTTACAACTGCAGAAGTATCAGAATGGATGGACTGTGGAAATCCATCAATCACCATAGAAACCAATCGACGAATGCTGCAGATTCTTGAAAAGGAAGGGGAACAGCTGGTAGGAAATTATGGCAGTAAAAACAGTACGGTTATCTCTCCTTGTTACATCGCTGATGGAGTTGAAATCCATAACAGTACGATTGGGCCCTTTGTGTCGATTGGGCCACAAACTCGAATTGAAAACAGTACAATTGAAAACAGCATCATTCAATCTCATTGTGAATTGAATGGCGTCAAATGTAAAGAAGCGATGTTGGGTAACCATGTCAAATTCAATGGGGACTTTTCTTTCATCAGTCTTGGGGACTTTTCTGAACTAAAATAGAGTGATACGCAAGGTTTTGTTTTTGGGGATGATTGCATTGACTGTCAATAGTTGTGGCGTCTTGCGACCAAAACCAATAAGTGATATAAAAGTCACAAACGCCAAAGACTTGATCGAGCAGATTCAAACAATCCAACCCTCTTGGAACACCCTTGATATGCGTGGATCGGTCACAGCATTTCAAGGAAATGCCAGTCAGCGAATATCGACTAGCATTCGAATTCGTGCAAACGAATTGATTTGGGTCAACGCAGCGATGATTGTTCCAGTTGGGCGAGCTAAAATCGATAAGACAGGGGTTTCTTTTTACGAACAAATCGGAAAAACTTTTTTTGAAGGAGACTTTTCAGCAATTGAAGATGCGCTCGGTTTTTCGCTGAACTATGCTCAAATTGAAAACAGTTTGCGAGCTGTTCCTTTGTTTGAAACCCCAAAAAGCAGGGTTCGATTCGCAGTCATCAAAGATGGATATATACTCAAATCTCGTCAAGGGAATTTGCGATTGAGCAACACCTACGACCAACAGTTTATGATGACCAAACAGCTGCTAACCCTTGGACAAAAACGATTGGTGATTCACTACAGCGACTATAAACAAATGTCAGGGCAGTGGATTCCGATGAAGATTCGTTATGAAGGACAAAGCAAGGGCGAAACAGCTCAGTTGGAGTTTGAATTTAGAAAAACAGAAATCAACACTAGCATTCGTACGCCATTTTCCATTCCAAAATCTTATACACGTATATGAGGAAACTGTTGTTGTTGGTATTGTTAGGGTTGGTCTGTGAAGAAATCTATGGACAAGATGCACGTACTCGTTTGGAGGCACAACGAAAACAACTCCAGCAAGAAATTGTGCAAATTAATGGGATGCTTCAGAAAAATAAAAATCAAAAAGCCGATGCCTTAGAATCGCTCGAAGATTTGTTTTTGAAGATTGATCGCCTACGAGAATTGATTCGACTGACCAATCGCCAAATCAATGCACTTACCAGTCAGATCAATAAAAACCAGGCTGATATTTCTGCCTTAGAGGATGAGCTTGCAATTTTGAAAGAAGACTATGCATCTATGATTGTGAAGTCTCGCAAAAACTCTTCTCAGCAAAATCGATTGATGTTTTTGTTTTCGTCTGAAAATTTTTGGCAAGCCATCAAACGCGTTCGTTATATGAACCAATATGCAGCTTATCGCAAACAACAAGGGGAAAACATAGCTAAAAAAACAGAAACACTACGCCAACTGAATGAGACCTTAGTATCGCAAAAAGCTGTGAAGGAGGAATTGCTGTCAGACAATCGCAAAGTGCAAGAACAGTTTGAACAAGAGCGAAAGAAACAGCAAAAGGTGCTTCAAAACCTACGTTCGAACGAGAGCAAATACGCAGCACAGATAAAAAAGAAACAGCGTCAAACGGCAAAGATCGACAGAGAAATTGATCGCTTGATTCGGGAGGCGATTGCAGCTTCGAACAAAAAAGCAGGAATAACCAATGTAAGCTTTGCTCTTACGCCAGAGGCTAAAGCCTTGGCAGCAAATTTTACTGCCAACAAAGGCAGGTTGCCTTGGCCTGTGAGAAAAGGAGTGGTGATTCAAAAATTTGGCACTCAACGCCACGCGGTTGTACGCACCACAACCATCAAAAGCAATGGGGTGACCATCGCCACAAGCCCTGGAACAAAAGCACGCGCAGTGTTTGAAGGAACAGTGTTGAATATTGTCCAATTTCAGGGGAGTAATCCAATCGTATTGATTCAGCACGGGGGCTATGTCACGGCCTATAAAAACCTTGCATCGGTTTCAGTGCAAAAGGGGGACAAGGTCGTTTCCAAACAAGAAATTGGTACCATCTTCACCAATCCAACGACCCAACGCACGACCTTACAGTTTAGCGTATTTTACAATACCACCCCCAAAAATCCCGCCGATTGGATTTTTCAGATGAGGTGAAAACATTTGCGCTTTTAATATATTTACAATCTTACACATCAACCTAAAGTGAAAAAACTGTCTTTACTTTTCTTGATTTTACAATTTGTATTTACAAATGTGCAAGCATCTGACTGGGGTCAGACAGGTCATCGGGTGATTGGGCTTGTGGCCGAACAACACCTAACCCAAAGGACCAAGTCTGCTGTTGATGATCTTTTACAAGGCGAATCCCTTGCGTTTGTCTCTACCTATGGAGATGAAATCCGATCGAACAAAGAGTTCAAACATTTTGATCCTTGGCATTATGTCAATTTGCCTTTGGACAAGCGGTATGGGGAAGAAGCACCAAATCCCAAAGGAGATGTGTATCATGCCGTAAACCATTGTGTGCGTGTTTTAAAAGACTCCAACGCTAGTCGGGAGGACAAGGCCTTTTATTTGCGATTGCTCGTTCACTTTGTGGGTGATTTACACCAACCCATGCACGTGGGGCGTTCCGAAGACCGCGGGGGCAATGACATTAAAGTTCTTTGGTTTGGTAAAAAGAGCAACTTACACAGAGTATGGGATAGCGAAATGATTAATGGGTATCAAATGAGTTATTCAGAACTCGCCCATAATTTACCGACTTACACCCAAGTTGATCAAGGAGATATTGTTAATTCGACTGTGCTCGACTGGTTGCATGAGTCCCAATCCCATGCCAAGCAAATCTATGGCAGCGTGGAACAGGACGAACGCTTAAGCTATGCTTACCAGCAAAAATACTTTCCTTTGGTTCGCGAGCGCCTTTATAGAGGTGGATTGCGATTGGCCAAGTTGCTCAATGACATCTTTGATACTAACTAGGGTTAGTAAAACTTTTCTAGTCTCAAATATATTTATATATTTAACTCATTATGAAGCTATTATTCTCTCTTTTCGGGCTATTAATTGGTCCATTTATTTTTAGTCAAATATTAACTGTTAATCCTGGTTCTTCTGTTTCTATTTCGTCGGGAAGTTCTATAAATCTTGATGGCTTGGAAATCGCTCCTGCTGATACTTATGTTATAAGCGGATTTAACGATGTGTCTCGTTCCATCACTGCAGCCACAGCTAGCGGTAATAATTCTATTTTACGAGTTTACAACACATCTGCTTTGTTATCTGGTTTTACAGGAACACTTACCTTCTCATATCTTGATGAAGAGCTTAACGGAATTAATGAGGGAGACTTAGTTATGGAACTTCAAGCAGATGATGACAGCTGGACAACATATGTGGGGGCTGTTGATCAAACTAACAATACAGTTAGTTATACATTTACAGAAGCAGTCTCATTTAAAGCTGTAACAGCTAGTGCTTCTGGAGCTACTCTAACAGTAGAAGATATATTACAACCCCAAAGCGGTATTTCAGTATATCCTAACCCTACAGCAAACCGAATATACATACAAGGTAAAAATATTTTGCAAGCGGAACTCTTTGATCTTAGAGGTAGAAAAGTAAAAGCTACAACTCAAAATCAGCTAGATCTAAGTGACACTGGAAGCGGATCGTTTATCCTTAAAGTCACAACAGACAATAACAAAACAAAATCATTTAAAATAATTA
Source organism: uncultured Bacteroidota bacterium (assembly GCA_902619855.1). Taxonomy (GTDB): domain Bacteria; phylum Bacteroidota; class Bacteroidia; order Flavobacteriales; family Flavobacteriaceae; genus UBA724. The sequence continues at coordinate 31,284 of CACNGE010000016.1, read as the reverse complement.
AGAGATGAAGCGGATTTTAATTTTTACTTTTCTTGTACAACTTATGTTTCCGCTTAATTTTAAAGTCTATGGCCAAATTAGTACTAATGGTAGTCAAGTCAAAAATGTTGGTGAACCTACAGAAGCGAATGATGCAACTACAAAAGCATATGTTGATGCACTAATCCAAAATTTGCAAAATCAAATTAATTCGCTAAACGAACCACCGACTATAACATTGCTGGGTGACCAAGAAATTTGTATTGAAACTGGCGCTACTTATGTTGATGGTGGGGCTACTGCTTTTGACGATATGGACGGAGACATTACTTCTACTATTGTTGTTACAAGCGAAGTTAATACAAGTACTCCTGGCGAATACAAAGTAACATATAATGTTGCAGATTCAAATGGAAAAAATGCATCTCCTGTAATTAGACATGTCGATGTGGTTTCTCCATACATTTGCAGTGTTTCAGAATCTGCAATTGAAAATTCTCCCAGCTTTGGTGCACTTGGACTGAGTTCCTACACTGAATTGACTGGGTTTACAGAAAATAATGGATTATTAAATGTTATTGGCTCTTCTGATAATTACAATCAAAAAACATATTTGATGTTTTCTGATAACTCAAACTGGAATGACACCACCAAGGTATTTATGGCTGAATATAATTACAATTTAAATGCTCAAAACTCATTTGATGAAAATTTCTCTAGCGGGTCCGGTGCTACTAAAAATGAAACAATATCTATTGGGTCTAATTTTAAATATGCTAAATTATCTGCCTCGGGGAGCAATTATATTGTCAATATAATTATAAATAGCAGAGAAGAACCTCTTTTCTTGGTTCTAGAAACTTTTGGAAGTAACAATCAATTCAATTTCATTTTTGATGATACAAATGATGAAGGTTTGATTTCATATTGGAAAAATTTACTTGGTTCAGGAAATAGCGAATCTGGGTTGTCAAATTCTACTGCGCTTTCAAAAAAACCTAATAAAACTCGAGCCTATTTAGACGACATACTGGCTAGTGGCAACCCTAACAGGGTGATTTGGTTTTCAGGTGATATGATTAACGAAATTTTGATTAGTTGTTCACATACATTTACATCAAATTTTGACCCAAATAATCCAGAACCAGAATTTATAGCTAAAAATTTGGGAGGCTACCAAACCTACATTTCTTCTCTTTCTGATGGTTATGAAAGTAACATTGCAATGTTTATGAATTGTAATACATCATATAATAACCCACCTTACTAAAATTAAAAATCATGAAACGATTTTTATTGACATTAATCTCTACCATTTTTGTTGTCACATTAACAAAAGCACAGGACCTACCCTCATACATTCCATCAGATGGCTTGGTTGCGTATTATCCTTTTAACGGAAATGCAAATGATGCCAGTGGGAGCGGAAATAATGGCACTGTTAGTGGGGCAACATTAACAGCTAATAAAGATGGGGATGCTGATAAAGCATATGAGTTTACTGTTAATGAAAACGGTGGATGGGGGCAGCCCACAGCAAGAAATCACGGTTGACTATAACGCTTCAATGAATAGTAACACCATAACACTTTCTGCATGGGTTTTTCCAAGAACAAAACCTGGTAACTTTGCTGATAGGCCATTAACAATTTTTGGAAGATGGGCCGATGGAGTTTCAAATGAGGTTTTTAGATTCCAAATAACCTATGATCAAAACACCACAGAGTCTGCAGGTGCCGGTGCAAATAAAATATTCTTGCAATTATCAAATGCAAGTTCAAATGGAAATACAACTAATGATTCTGAATTTTTTAAAGGCGGAGACATCCCTTTTAATCAGTGGACTCATGTGGCAGTTACATATGATGGTTCTGTTGGAAAGGTTTACCAAAATGGACAGCTAGTTGCAGAAGAGCAGATAGATGTAAATATTAATGCTGGTGGAAGCGCTCTTAATATAGGCAGTCTTAAGTCCTCCAATGGCACTTGGTACCTTTTTGATGGCAAGTTAGATGAGCTTGGTTATTGGAATAAAGCTTTGACTGCTGAAGAGATAGAATATCTTTATTCAAATCCAAACTTTTTAGAATAAAGCTTCAATTACATTCTTATGGCAAAAAAAGGTTAATTTTTAATTTTTGAAATGTATTTGCCTATCATATCAAACTCTAAGTTTACTAAGTCACCCACAATAAGTTGATGGAAGTTAGTGTGCTCATATGTGTAAGGAATAATGGTAACGCAACAAGTATTTTCGCTTACATTAAAAATTGTTAGACTTGTTCCATTTACACACAACGAACCTTTTTCGATAGTTAAATGACTATTCTTTCCAGAAAATTGAAATTTATACAACCAACTTCCTCTTTGGTTTTCAATTTCAACACATTTTCCAGTGTCATCTACATGACCCTGAACCATGTGCCCGTCGAGGCGATCACCTAGTTTCATGGCGCGTTCCAAATTGATTTTTCGACCTACCGCCCACATTCCCAATGCCGATTTTTGAAGGGTCTCATGCACAGCGGTTACCGTATATACATCGTCTTGGATATCCACTACAGTCAAACATACCCCGTCGTGCGCTAAACTCTGATCGATTTTGAGTTCTTTTGCCAAGGCGCTTCGAATATGGAAATGGAGATTGGTCTGATCCTTTTCCACTTTGACAAGCTCGCCCATACTTTCGATTATACCAGTAAACATCGCTCCGAATTTGATTAACTTTGTCAAAAATACGTATAAAAATGAGCATGACCATCGGCATATCAATTGGTGATCCAAACGGCATTGGTCCCGAGGTGGTGCTGAAGACCTTTAGCGACGCAAAAAACTTGGCTGCTTGCACGCCCATCATCTATGCCCATGTTGATTTTGTGGTACAACAAGCCGATCATTTCAATTTACAACTCCATATCGAACGCTTGCAAGGCCGACCCAAAAATGGGGTGCTTAATGTGGTGGACTGCTGGTCAGAATCGTTTCAGCCCAAATATGGAACAGTGGATGCAAAAGCAGGCGCGTGTGCAGTGAAATCATTACAGGCAGCAAGCAAGGCTTTACAACAGAGTACTATCGATGCTTTGGTGACTGCGCCCATTCACAAGGCTGCCATTCAAAGTGAGGCATTTAACTTCCCAGGACATACCGACTTTTTGGCGCAGGAATTTGGTGGCGAAGCATTGATGTTTTTGGTGCATGCCGATCTCCGCGTTGCGTTGGTAACAGATCATGTTCCTGTCAAAGATATCGCCATGCATATCACTGCCAATCGAATTGAAAGTAAACTCAAAGCAGTGGACCATTCACTTCAACAGGATTTTGGAATCACAAACCCTCGTATTGCTGTATTGGGACTCAACCCCCACGCTGGCGATCAGGGAGTCATCGGCAAGGAAGAAATAAACACCCTATCGCCTTTGCTGCAAAGCATCAATATTGACAAGGTAGAAGTCAATGGACCATTTTCTGCGGATGCTTTTTTTGGATCAAAATCGTACAAAAACTACGATGCCATTTTGGCGATGTATCACGATCAAGGTTTGATTCCATTCAAAACTCTATCCTTTGGGCAAGGGGTTAATTTCACAGCTGGCTTGTCAGTGGTGCGCACTTCACCTGACCATGGAACAGCTTTTGCAATTGCTGGAAAAGGAGAAGCAGATCCTGAATCCTTTGCACAAGCAGTACAAGCTGCTATCGAAATTGTCGAGAGACGAACCTAAAAATCGATGGAAAAACCCTTTTCAACAACAAGATGCCAGCAAGGGGTTTGCCATTGAGTGTTTTTTGTTATCTTTGGCGACCGTAATGTTGAGATAAATGAAAGCGAACGCAGATTTTGACATTCAGTTTTCAGGACTTAAAGATGGCGTTCACACCTTTGAATTTCAACTGACGGAATCGTTCTTTGAGACTTTCGACAATGAAGAATTCAACGCTGTTGCAGCCAAAGCAGTGGTAACCCTTCACAAGGAGCCCACACTGATTGAAGCCGAATTTTCATTGGCAGGCCACGTGAATGTAAACTGCGATTTGACCAATGAACCTTTTGACATGGGGGTGTCCAACCACTTTCAACTGGTGATTAAGTTTGGGCCAGCGTTCAGCGACGACCATGATGATATGATTGTATTGCCTCATGGTTCTCATCAGTTCAATGTCACTCATCAGCTCTACGAGTTAGTGGTTTTGAGTGTTCCGCAAAAGCGTGTACACCCAGGCGTTGAAGATGGCAGTTTGGATTCAGAAGTTCTCGATAAACTTGATCAACTCAAGCCCTCATCGAACAGCCACGCATCACAAAGTGAAACAGACCCACGTTGGGATGCATTGAAAAAATTAAAAAAGTAAAGTATGGCACATCCTAAACGAAAAATATCCAAAACGCGTCGCGACAAACGTCGAACGCATTACAAAGCCACGAGCCCACAGATTGCTGTTTGCTCAACAACCGGCGAGTCGCATCTATACCATCGTGCGCATTGGCATGAAGGAAAATTATACTATAGAGGGAAAGTGCTTATCGACAGCACTACCGAAACAGCTTAAAAGCTGACTGATCTAACTGATTAAACGCCTTTCGGGGCGTTTTTTATTTTTCAAAAAACCCAAAAAAAACAAGTTTTTTGGCTGAAAATGACCAATTTTTAGTAATTTTCGCCCCAATTTGCGTCATTTTTAACTAAAACAGCGCATATGACAATAGGACGAACCGCAGCTATTACAGCCGTGGGAGCTTATGTTCCCGACCAAGTGCTCTCCAATACAGATTTAGAGCAAATGGTTGACACCTCTGATGATTGGATTCGCTCGCGAACAGGAATTTCGGAGCGGAGAATGTTGAAAGACAAACCCACTTCGTTTATGGCCATTCAAGCTGCGAAAAGTCTCATCGAGCGTTCGTCGATCGATCCAAAAACCATTGATCTTGTTCTTGTCAGTACCTCAACACCTGATATGATCATTGCAGCAACTGCAGCCCATGTGGCAACTGAAATTGGCGCAACAGCTGCTTTTGGCTATGACTTACAAGCGGCTTGTTCTGGCTTTCTTTATGGGATGTCCACTGCGGCTGCTTATGTCAGTTCGGGGCGCTACCAGCGTGTGTTGCTGATCGGAGCAGATAAAATGTCATCGATTATTGACTATAAGGATCGTACCACTTGTATTATATTTGGAGATGGTGCAGGGGCAGCGTTGTTCGAGCCAAATGACGAAGGAATTGGACTGATGGACGAGCACTTCCGCTCAGACGGAATTGGGCGTGATCACCTCTATATCGAGGCTGGTGGGTCGATGCTACCAGCATCATCAGAAACAGTTTCTAATGGACAACATTTTTTGCGCCAAGATGGCAAAACAGTTTTTAAATTTGCTGTTTCTAATATGTCAGAAGCAACGACCAAATTGATGGAACGAAATGATCTGGCTTCAGAAGACATTGATTTTTTTGTACCTCATCAGGCCAACCAAAGAATCATAGACGCGACAGCACAGCGCGCGGGGATCAAGCCCGAAAAAGTGCTCTCCAATATATCATCTTACGGCAATACAACTGCCGCAACTCTACCACTGATTTTATCAGATTTCGAAGATCGCTTTCAAAAAGGAGACAACATTATGTTTGCTGCTTTTGGAGGCGGATTCACGTGGGGTGCAGCATGGCTCAAATGGGCTTATAATACTTAATAAAAACAATAATAAACTAATATGGAACTCAAAGAAATCCAAAATCTAATCAAGTTTGTCGCAAAATCAGGCGTAAACGAAGTACACGTCGAAATGGGCGAAACCAAAGTCACCATCAAAACAGGTGGAGACGCGCTGCAACAAGTGGTCACTGCTCCTGCTGCGATTGAAGTCGCAACACCAGCAGCTAATGCGGCAGCACCAGCATCAGCACCTGCTGCAGAGCCAGCACCATCAGCGCCAGCAGCTGCGACAACAGAAAATGATAATCATATCACAATCAAATCACCTATTATTGGAACCTTTTATCGCAAACCTTCTCCCGATAAACCTAATTTTGTAGAGGCTGGTGATCAAGTCAATGAAGGTGATGTCCTTTGTGTAGTTGAGGCAATGAAGCTGTTTAATGAAATTGAGTCTGAAGTATCAGGGACTATTGTCAAGGTTCTTGTGGATGACTCTTCACCAGTTGAGTTTGATCAACCACTGTTTATTATCGACCCATCTTAACCATCAAATCAAACACAGATGTTTAACAAAATTCTTGTCGCCAATCGTGGCGAAATCGCTTTACGAGTGATTCGTACCTGCCGTGAAATGGGTATTGGAACAGTTGCTGTTTATTCAAAAGCAGATGAAGAAAGCTTGCACGTTAAGTTTGCAGATGAAGCTGTTTGTATTGGCCCTGCACCGAGTTCGGAATCGTATTTAAAAATTCCAAATATCATTGCAGCAGCCGAAATCACAAATGCCGATGCCATTCATCCTGGCTATGGTTTTTTATCAGAAAACTCCAAGTTTTCTAAAATTTGTGATGAGCATAAGATCAAGTTTATTGGGGCTTCTGCAGATATGATCAGCAAAATGGGAGACAAGGCAACAGCAAAGGCTACAATGAAAGCTGCCGGAGTGCCAACCATTCCTGGTTCAGATGGTCTAATCGAGGACTTTACACAGTGTAAAAAACTCGCCAAAAAAGTAGGATACCCTGTGATGCTTAAAGCAACAGCTGGCGGAGGTGGAAAAGGGATGCGTGCAGTTTGGTCAGAAGAAGACCTTCAAAAAGCCTGGGATAGCGCTAGGCAAGAAGCCAAGGCGTCTTTTGGCAACGGTGGGATGTATATGGAAAAGCTCATTGAAGAACCACGTCATATCGAAATACAAGTCGTTGGGGATTCGTTTGGAAAGGCATGCCACTTGTCGGAAAGAGATTGCTCTGTTCAGCGTCGTCATCAAAAATTGACCGAGGAAACACCCTCTCCATTTATGACTGATGAACTAAGAGAAAACATGGGAAAAGCCGCTGTGAAAGCTGCCGAATATATCAAATATGAAGGTGCAGGTACAGTGGAGTTTTTGGTTGACAAACATCGTAAGTTCTATTTTATGGAAATGAACACTCGGATTCAGGTAGAGCACCCAATCACCGAGCAAGTTATCGATTATGACCTCATAGCAGAGCAGATCAAAGTCGCAGCTGGTCATCGACTGAGTGGTAAGGATTATTATCCAAAGCTACACTCGATTGAGTGCCGCATCAATGCTGAAGACCCCTTTAACGATTTTCGTCCATCTCCAGGGGTCATTCAAACCCTTCACACGCCTGGTGGTCATGGTGTTCGTTTGGACACCCATGTGTATGGGGGTTATGCGATTCCACCCCACTACGATTCGATGATTGCCAAGTTGATCACCACTGCACAAACCCGGGAAGAGGCAATCAATAAAATGAAACGTGCACTCGACGAATTTGTCATTGAGGGAATTAAAACCACGATTCCTTTTCATCGTCAGTTGATGGATCATCCTGACTATGTGACGGGAAATTATACAACGAAGTTCATGGAAGACTTTGAAATGAAGCAGGAGTAATCTAATAATTCAACCCAATCAATAAGCCCTCAACTGAGGTTTTTTTTCGTCTATATCTTTATGATTGTTGGATGAGATATTCAGCGATTTGAACTGTATTTGTCGCAGCACCTTTGCGAAGGTTGTCGGCTACAATCCATAGGTTTAGCCCCTTTTCTTGAGATTCGTCTTTTCGAATACGCCCGACAAATACGTCGTCTTTTCCTTCTGCGTCGAGTGGCATGGGGTAGTCATTGTTGTCCAAATCATCAATCACCACCACCCCTGGAGTGTTATTGAGAAGCTCTCGAACCTCATCCAAGTCTGCTGCTTGAGAAAGGCTGAGGTTTACCGATTCGCTATGACCCCCAACCACAGGAATACGCACAGCTGTTGCAGTCACTTTGATATTGGGATCCAAAATTTTGTGTGTTTCATTGACCAATTTCATTTCCTCTTTAGTATATCCATTGTCCAAAAAAACATCACAGTGTGGCAGTGCATTGCGATGAATAGGGTGGGGATAAGCCTTTTCGCCATCAACTCCCTCATACTCGTTTTCCAATTGTTTTACTGCTTTGACTCCTGTACCAGTGATTGATTGATAGGTTGAAACAACAACTCTGTCAATGCCATATCGCTTGTGTATGGGAGCCAGAGCCATCACCATTTGAATCGTCGAACAGTTGGGATTGGCAATGATTTTGTCATCAGGGGTGAGTTGATCTGCATTTATTTCTGGAACGATAAGCTTGTGATCGGGGTGCATTCGCCAGGCAGATGAATTGTCAATGACAGTGGTGCCCACAGCTGCAAATTTTGGTGCCCAGTCAAGAGATGTTTGTCCACCAGCCGAAAACAAGGCAAAGTCGGGTGCTTGCGCAACAGCATCTTCAAGACCAATCACAGTGTAGTCTTTTCCTTGAAAGGTAATTGTTTTACCTACCGAACGCGCCGAAGCGACAGGAAGGAATTCTGTGATGGGGAAGTTTCGCTCTTCAAGAACATTTCGCATGATTTCACCAACCATGCCTGTGACGCCGACAACTGCAACTCTCATTTGTTTGATTTTAGGTCAGCAAAAATAAAGATAAAACAAACACTGTGCGAGAAAAGAATTTGAAAAATCAAAAAAATAACAAAATGTTATAATTTTAACAACTAAGAAATGATTACTCTGGGAACTCGTTGTGAGATGGCAGTTAGCAACTCATAAGAAATGGTATCGGCATGTTCTGCGACGATTTCTGCGCATGCATCATCACCACCAAAAACAATGACCTCATCTCCTTCTTTGCAGTCGATGCTGGTGACATCAACCATAATCATATCCATGCATACATTCCCCAAAATTGGTGCTTTTTGACCATGGATCATAACTGCTCCTTTGCCTTTACCATAAAGTCTTCCGATACCATCGGCATGACCAATGGGTAGGGTAGCTGATTGCGTTGGTTTGTGGGCAACAAACCCACGATTATAGCCCACAGCATCTCCTGTCTTAACGTCATGAATTTGTGAAATGATCGTTTTTAATACCCCTACTGGTCGAAGAAGCTCACTAACTTCCTTTTGATTGCCATAGCCATATAACCCAATCCCACATCGAATCATATCATGATGCGCTTCGGGGTACTGAAAGACCCCAGAAGTGTTGAGCACATGATAAATGGGATCGCTACCAAAAATGGGCTTTAGCAGGTCAAAATGCGCAAGTTGTTTGAGGGTAAATTCCCTTTCAGCAGGGTCTTCAGTGGCGGCGAGATGCGACAATACACCCTGTAAGTGAAAAGGGGAAGAGGCGAGATGTTGCTTGAGCGATGCCCCTTCATCAATAGAAAAGCCCAGGCGATGAAGACCTGTGTTGAACTTTAGATGAATTGGGTAGGCTGTTGATTGTTGCTCGACCAACACTTTTTCAAGTGCATGCAGGATTCGCCAAGAATACACACAGGGTTCGAGTTGATGCTCAATCAAAGTAGATAGCTGATGCATTTGGGGGTGGAGTACCAAAATTGGAATTTTAACCCCAGCTTTGCGCAGGGATACGCCCTCATTGACATAGGCAACGCCGAGATAATCGGCACCCTCTTTTTCCAAACAACGCCCAATAGCAGTAGCATCTGACCCATAGGCAAATGCTTTGACGACTGCCAATACTTTAGTGTGGGCTTGTAGTCGTTTTTTGATCTGCTGGAAGTTGTGACGTAGGGCGGGCAGATGGATTTCAAATCGTGTTGCTTCAGCCACTTTTTCTTTTTTTGTTTTCTTTCGATTTGTTAGGGCTTTTTTGTTTTGTTTTGCCCATTCCCATCGCATGATAGTATGCTGCTCGACTGAGGGGTTCATACTCGCCAGTCTGTCCAAGAAACACCAAATTTTCATCGTCGGATTTACGAAAACTATACTGTGCAAGATTACCAGTGCGTGTGCATACAGCATGAACTTTGGTGACGTATTCAGCAGTGGCCATCAAGTTGGGCATGGGGCCAAAAGGGTTGCCTTTATAATCCATATCCAAGCCAGCTACAATCACACGAATGCCTTTGTTGGCGAGGTCATTGCAAACCGAAATGATTTCGTCATCAAAAAACTGCGCTTCGTCTATACCAACCACATCACAGTCATCGGCTAGAATGCGAATATTAGCAGCAGCAGGCACGGGGGTTGATCGAATTTCATTGGCATCATGCGAAACCACTTTGTCATCATCATACCGATTGTCAACTGTAGGCTTAAAAATTTCGACTTTTTGTTTGGCAAACTGTGCTCTCTTCAATCGCCGAATGAGTTCTTCTGTTTTTCCTGAAAACATCGAACCACAGATGACTTCAATCCAACCGAACTGCTCTTCTTGATTAACTGTATTTTCGAGAAACATAGTCTGTGATTTTATTGCTCACCTGCCACTCACAAAGGTATTAAAATCATAATACCCATGTAAGAACTGGGGATAAATAATCATAATGTTTTGCAAAGGAAGATGATTGCAAAAGAAATGACTTATCTTTAGTCCTCAACATATCCACCCCACATAAATATAAGACCTTGGAAATCCAGTCATCCACACTTTATGTTGTTCCTACGCCGATTGGTAATTTGGCTGACATCACTCATCGTTCAATCGATGTTCTTTCAAAAGTGGAGTTGATTTTGTGTGAAGACACACGGGTAAGTCAAAAGCTGCTCAAACATTACAATATCGATACGCCAACCAAGTCTTATCACATGCACAATGAGCACCGAACAGTTGATCGGCTTGTGGAACAACTTCAGCAAGGGATGTCAATGGCGTTGATTTCGGATGCGGGTACCCCTGCGATTTCCGATCCAGGATTTTTATTGGTCAGGGCATGCTTACAATCAGGGGTTAAGGTCACCAGTCTTCCCGGGCCGACTGCCTTTGTGCCAGCATTGGTGCAGAGTGGATTTCCCACAGATCGCTTTGTTTTTGAAGGGTTTTTACCCCACAAAAAAGGGCGAAAGTCTAGACTATCTCAACTGGCAGAAGAAACCAAAACGATTGTATTATACGAGTCACCTCATCGTATTTTGAAAACCCTCGCACAATGCGCACAAGTGATGGGACCCGACAGACAAGCATCGATTTCTAGAGAGTTGACCAAAGCTTTTGAGGAAACTGTACGAGGAACATTAGAAGAACTCGAAGCACATTTTACTGCACATACACCCAAAGGCGAATTTGTGCTTGTCATTCAAGGAAAAAACTGATATGCGCTGGCTTGTTCAACCCAACCCCAACCAAGAAACTGTGCAATCACTTGCCAAAGCATTGAGCGTACCATCGGTTGTTGCGCAACTCTTGGTGCAAAGAGGCGTTACCACTTTTGATGCAGCCAAACAATTTTTTCGTCCCGATTGGAGTGATTTGCACGATCCTTTTTTGATGAAAGACATGAAGAAAGCAGTTGATCGTCTACAAGATGCCATCAAGAATAACGAGACCATCATGGTGTTTGGCGATTACGACGTAGATGGTACAAGTGCTGTGGCATTGCTTGTTCATTATTTGAAGAGTCAAAAGTGCAATGTCATTTCATACATCCCTGATCGCTATGCTGAGGGCTATGGACTTTCACAGCAAGGCATCGACAAGGCAGTTGATGAAGGTGTTGGTTTGCTTTTCACATTGGATTGTGGTATCAAGGCAGTTGACTTGATTGCTGATGCCAACCAAAAGGGGCTTGATGTCATCATTTGTGACCACCACACGCCGGGCGAGCAACTTCCTGCTGCACATGCAATTTTGGATCCCAAGCGACCCGATTGTAACTACCCCTTTGATGGGCTTTGTGGATGTGGGGTTGTGTTTAAACTCATCCAAGCCCATGCAAGCACATTGGGAGTTGAAGTACAAGAATTACAGCACTATTTAGATTTGGTAGCAACAGCTTCAGCAGCAGATATTGTGCCCATTCTCGACGAAAATCGGGTACTTACTTATTTTGGGATGCAAGTGTATCAGCAGGCTCTACGTCCAGGGTTGGGGGCCTTATTGGGCGAACGCAAACAACGACCAATTACTGTTACTGATTTGGTTTTTCGGGTGGCACCGCGAATCAATGCAGCTGGGCGTATGAAGCACGGCACCTATGCTGTGGAACTGTTGTTGAGCGACAGCATAGAAGAAGCGACCAAACGTGCTGAAGCTATTGAGGTGTTTAACGAGGATCGAAAAGCACTGGACAGAGAAATAACAGAACAGGCCTTGGCACAAATCGAAGAGAGTGGTCAAACCAGCAAAACAAGTACAGTTGTTTATGACCCAGATTGGCATAAGGGCGTGATTGGGATTGTTGCTTCACGACTGATTGAAACCCACTACAAACCAACAGTTGTGTTTACACGTTCAGGGGATGTTCTCACTGCGTCGGCACGATCGGTTTGGGGGTTTGATTTGTATGCAGCTTTATCCGAATGCCAAAAGTATATGATACAATTTGGGGGTCATAAATATGCTGCTGGATTGACGATCAGGCCCGAACAGTATGATGGTTTTTGTAAGTGTTTTGAACAGGTGGTATCTCGACAAATTCAACCCGATCAGCAAGAGCGAACCTTGCGAATTGACATGGAAATTCCTATCGAAGAAATCACCCCAAAGTTTTATCGAATCATCAATCAGATGGCGCCATTTGGTCCAGGAAATATGCGACCGGTATTGTTGTCAAAAGGGGTTACTGATCGAGGATATGCCAAGCGAGTTGGTTCTGACGGGACACATCTTAAGTGTTCGTTTGTGGCGGGTACTCAATCGATTAATGCTGTTGGTTTTGGCTTGGGGGATGCCTTAGAAATCGTGCAGTCTTCGGCTTGTGATATTGCTTATTTTGTTGATGAAAATGAGTGGAATGGAAAAACGAGTTTGCAGATAAATCTCAAAGGGGTTCAATAAATAACTTAGATAAGTTTTAACATAAAAAAGCCCTCATATTGAGGGCTTTTCTATATTAACTATGCAGATATTAAAACTTCAATGTTAGTCCAACATTCCATGTTCTACCCCATCCCATAAAAACCTTATTTCTAGTATCTAAACCAAGATAGGTATCGCTTTCCGGAGTTACAAAATAATTTGTCTTTGATTCTGCCACATAAGTACTGTCAAATAAATTATTCACATTGACCCGTAATTTGACAATGTAATCAGTTCCTAGATCAAAAGAATATGAAGCACCGGCATCAAACAATTCGTAACTTGGTAACTGTAAAATTTGACCATTTCCGCTCCTACTTCCTTGACTATTATAATTTCCGCTTCCAAAATCTTCAACAAAATCATCTCTACCATCACCAAACATTATATCTGCATATAAATCATCATAATATGAATAACTTAGATTCAGTTTTAAATTATCTAAAGGCCTGTAAACAAGGTTTAGATTGGCAGTTGTTTGGGCAACATCACCAACTTTGACATCTTTCATATAAAAAGATTCAGTGGAAATAAAATCTCTATTTTCATCATAAAGCCTTGCTGATGCTTCACCGGCATATCTGTAGTCGCCTAATGAAAGCATTCCCTCTAAACTAAAATAATCGTTATAAACATACATCCCTTCAATTTCAATTCCTTTATGCATTTGAGTTAAACCATAAATTGATCCTGATGCATCAACTCCATTAACTTCGAAATTATCAGACCATATAAACCTGTCTTGCCATTTGGTGTAAAACACTCCTGCATTAATTGCTAAACTTGACGAACGATAGCCATAACCCACTTCATAACTAGTGACTTTTTCATTTTTCATGTCAGGATTAATTTCATTTTTATAGTCAAGAAAAATACTATCAAAATTTCCAGGACGATCGTAAAGCCCTCCGTTAAAAAACACATTTGAGGAAGAAGAGAGGTTATAATTTAAACCACCTTTAATGTTGGTACCTTTCTTTTTTACTTTTTCTGATCTATGATTTCCAATCAAATAAGTAAAATAGTCAACTCTTTGAAAACTCTGATTGTAGATAGACGCTTGAACAAACGCAGATAAATTTTCATCAACGTATTCAAGTTGGCCAAACCCACCTAGCCATTGAACTTCTCCATCATTATAATAATCAATTTTTTCTTCATCACGAACGCTTTTGAATACGTTTAAAATATCAGTTGCTTCTGAACCATAAGTATTTGTTAAAAGACGATTTGGGTTGTTTATATCGTCGTTGTCTAAAAATCCATCTGCTCCTAATAAATCTCTTAATCTTCTGTAATGGATCCCAACATAATCTCTAATATCAAGCCCAACAGAGTAGGTAAGTTTATCAGTAATTTCTCTTTCCAAATTAATTACTGCCCCATACCAATTATGTGAATTCATAGAAGCTCTCCTTGATAAACCATCCTCCCAACTATCGTTAATGTATTTTCCATTAGCGTCAGGAGAGCGTTGCTCTACATCGCCATCATACCAAGTTACTGAACTGCCAGAATTGTAAGCTACGATTTTATCGAAATCAACGTGCCCATTTTCGTCTCTATAAAAAGAGCTAGAAGCATAACCATAACCAGGGAGTGCCCCAATATCTCCAGTTCCACCACCTCTACCATAAGATGCATAGGCTACAACATTTAAAGTTGTAATATCATCAATGTTATAATCCCAGTTTAATGATGCAATTGGTTTATGATAAAAATTTTGTCTCCATCCATAATCTTTACCAGATTTTTGACCGTAGTTATAATTGTAGTTTCTACCATACTTTTTATAGTCACCAAGAGTAACCATATTATACCAGCTGTCGGTTCTTTGATAATGATTTTGTGGAGCACCAGTTACTGTGAACTGTAGTGAATGCTTTCCTTCGCTGTCGGAATATCCAGCTCCAAGAAAATATGAGAAACTTTCAAATTGTGTTCCCAAAACAACTCCATCTCCAGAAGTACGGCCAAAAAGACCAGTAAAAGCAAAGCCTTTTTCTGACCTGCCTGTTGAATACGAAGAAGAAGTTTTCAAAAAGCCATTATTTCCAAAAACTGTTTTCACAAAGCCACCTTCATAGAGATCTGTGACTTTAGTAACTATATTTACTGTACCACCAACAGATGATATTGCAAGCCTAGATGACCCAAGACCTCTTTGAACTTCAATATTTGAAGCAATATCAGACAGTTGATTCCAATTACTCCAATATACTCTACCATTTTCCATATCGTTTACTGGAACTCCATTAACTAGAATTGACGAATTAACTTGTCCAAACCCTCTAATCCTTATGTTAGCATCTCCATATCCTCCACCAGAACGAGTGGCATATATTGAAGGGGTTGTATTCAATAACTCTGGTAACTCCAAGTTTCCAATTCTATCATCAATTTCACTAGCAGAGATCTTTGAATAAGAAACTGGGGTAACCCGCTCCTTTGCAAGATCTGCAACACTGAAACCAGAAACAACAACTTCATCAAGATCAGTGACTAGAATGGAATCATTTAATTGCCCATTGTCTTGAGCAAATACTACAACAGCAACAAAGCTGAAGCACAAACTTAAAATTAGTTTTTTCATAAAATTAAAAAGTTAATTATTTAGTGATACAAATTTATAACTTAGTCAAGTGATGATGTTAACAAATTGCTATGGATTTCTCAACAATTCATTAACGATTATACACACGAAGTAAACTCGAAGTTGAACTATCGTGTACACCCCCCTTTTTGTTGACAATTTCTTTTAAAATTGTACTCGCCAATTGCTTACCCAGTTCCACGCCCCATTGGTCGTAACTGTAGATATTCCAAAGGATACCCTCTACAAAAATTTTGTGCTCATACATCGCGACGAGTTTACCCAAACTCAAGGGTGTTAGCTTTTCAATCAACAGTGTTGTTGAGGGCTTGTTCCCAGTAAAGACTTTAAAGGGCACCAAGGACTCATCGACTCCTTCATTGCGAACAACTTCTTCCGACTTCCCTTTCATCAAGGCTTCGGTTTGTGCAAAAAAGTTTGCCATCAGTTTGTCGTGGTGATCTTGCTTGCCATGCAGGGGTTTTTTAAAGCCAATAAAATGTGTAGGAATCAGCTTTGTTCCTTGATGAATCAATTGAAAAAAGGCGTGTTGGGAATTGGTGCCTGACTCTCCCCAAATCAGATTTCCTGTCTGATAGTCAACTGCATTGCCCTCCCGGTCAACACTCTTCCCATTACTCTCCATGATGCCTTGTTGCAAGTAGGCAGGCAGTCGGTGGAGGTATTGGGTGTAAGGGATAATTGCTTCGCTTTCTGCTCCATAAAAATTGTTGTACCACAAGGTTATTAGCGCAAGGACTACAGGGATGTTTTCATGCAAAGACGTGTTCTCAAAATGTGTATCCATGGCGTAAGCCCCTTGAAGAAGTTCTTCAAAATGATCAGGACCAACACCTAGGGCAATCGATAGTCCGACAGAGCTCCACAAGGAAAAACGCCCACCAACCCAATCGTTCATTGGGAACACATTTTGGGGATCAATTCCAAAGTCGTTGATCATTTGTAAATTGGTCGACACCGCGACAAAGTGATCGGCCACGGCTTTTTCTCCGAGGGCATCCACCAGCCACTGTTTAGCAGTGGTAGCATTGCTCAGGGTTTCTTGGGTGGTAAAGGACTTCGACACCACCACAAACAGAGTCGTTTCTGGGTTTACATTTTGAAGAACTTCAGTTACATGATCCCCATCCACGTTGGACATAAAGTGCAAGTTGAGATGGGTTTTATAATATGCAAGTGCTTCTGTAATCATCACAGGCCCCAAGTCCGAACCTCCGATGCCGATGTTCACGACGTCGGTAAAAGCTTGTCCGTTGCTGCCGGTAATGCTTCCGTCAATCACCCCTTGACTAAAACTTTTGATTTGATCGATGACGGCATGAACGCTTGGAATAATATTTTCATTATCCACTCGAACATCCTGATTACTAGGGGCACGCAAGGCAGTGTGCAGAACTGCTCTACCTTCTGTGGCGTTGATCATCGACCCACCAAAGTAGTGATTCATCGCTTCTTTGAGTTGGCATTCTTCTGCGAGTGAAGTCAATAGATCTAGGGTCTCTTGCGTCAGGTGATTTTTGGAAAAATCGACATAAAAATCTTCCCAACTAATGTGAAACTGCTCTCCCCGTTTGGGGTCATTCGCAAAAAGGTTTTGCAGGGAAACACCCTGTGTTTCTTTACAGTGTTTCTGTAGTTTTTTCCAAGCTGCTGTCGTCGTTGGATTGATTGTTGGTAATGGCATTGGTATTCGTTTTTTGTTCTTCAAAATAAATGCAATCGAGTTTGTCCTTCCACGGAATCATATGCTGCAAATATGCATCTTTCAATTCACTTGCAATGGGTTTGGCATCGGGTAATTTGGTTTTAAACGGATCGACCTGTTTTCCATTTTTCCAAAAACGATAGCACACATGCGGACCTGAAGTATATCCAGTCATTCCGACAGTTCCGATATAATCCCCTTGATTGACATATTCTCCCACGCGAACCCCTCTTTTTTTCATGTGGAGGTACTGGGTCGAGTAGGTTGCATTATGACGGATGGTTACATAATTACCATTCCCTCGAGTATAGCCTGACTTGACGACTGTTCCTGATGCTGTTGAGCGAATGGGCGTACCGACAGGGGCAGCAAAGTCTGTTCCCAGATGGGGTTTGACATGACCATAATAAGCAATGCGACGTTTGGTGTTATAGCGAGATGAAATCCGTGAAAAATTGACAGGTGCTCGTAAAAAGGCACGACGAAGATTTCCCCCTTTTTCATCAAAAAACTCATTGATTCCACGGACAGAATCCGATTCGAATTCGATGGCGTAAATCGGTTTTCCACGATGCTCAAAATAAGCAGCATGCACTCTGTTGTGCCCCACAAAAACAGAGTCATTTACATATTTCTCCGTGTAAAGCACCTTGAACCGGTCGCCTTTTTCCAAGCGGAAGAAGTCGATTGTCCAGGCGTAGATATCCGACATATCATAGGCAACCAGTGGACTGAGGCCTTGCTCGTCGAGAGTTTCATACAAGGAGCTATTGATGACGCCCCAGGCTTGGCGTTCGAGTAGCTTGACTTTTTTTTGGTCTTTTTTTGCCCATATAGAATCGGTGAGTCTGACGGTTACATAGTCAATCGCGCTGGGCTGATAAATCAAAAATTCGGGGGTTTGCAATGAGTCCTTTCTGCGCAGTATGGTGTAGGGTCTTCCCGTGCGGATTTTACGAAAGTTATATGCCTTTTTTGCAACAGTATTGATGTTGTAAATCTGTGGATAATAGATACCATATTTTTCCAAAATCCCACCAAAGCTATCTCCACGAACAACAGTATCTCTCACCACATGATAGTCGTTGAGTAAAAACCCAAACTCATAGACTTGTGGTTCAACTGGCTTTGCTGGTTCACGTTCTGCACGTGATCCACAGGCTGAAACAAGACCAGCCAAAACAATCAAAAGTATAAAGTGTTTATTCATTTACAATAATATTAAAGGGGTATTTTAGACCTTTAAAATCTACTAAATCGACGTCGAGAGAACCCACGCTCAATTCTGCAACTACTTTAATGGGGACTCTATTATTGTCATTGCTTACCCAAAGCGACAGTCCACTCTCTTTTTTAAAAATTCGCCCTTCTTCAACATAGGGCCGAAATTTGACACAAGGAACCAGACCAAACTTGGTTTTGACGTTTTCATACCCCAGAAATCGAAACCGAAACGCAAATGGGTTTTTATCATAAATCATATGTAGGGAAGCAGTCTCTCCAACTTGAATCCCCTCTAAATCAAAATGGTTTCTTAAAAAATAAAAGGTAGAAACCAGGTCTTGAAGGTTTGGGGCAAAGCTAATCTCAGTTTTGGTTTTTCTAAGTAAATCGTGCATGATGCCCGATTGAGTGTTGTGGTCAAAGTCAATTTCAACATGACGTTTATAGTTTCCCTCTGAAACATTGCGTACAAAACGAATGGGGCGAACAATATCTTTTTCAAAATAACTATCAAAGTAGTCATCGACTTTAAAAAACCAACGTGCAAAGCCTGTTGTTTTTCCAGTTGCAGCAACATGATAAATAGCTTGGTCTCTGAAGGTTGTTTCGCGGACTGTAGCTGTTGCATAACTGGCATTGAGAAAGCCATAGCGCATCCGAAATCGAAACCATTCACCATCTTGAAAAGCATCATTGACCTTTTGATCTATAACGATGCGATTGGGTTGGATGGAGTCGCCAGTGTTTGATTGGGCAATAGCCCCTGGAAAAAAAATGAGGAAAAGGATGAAATGTCGAATCAAATACATCAATAACAAAATTAAAAAAATCCCTTGACAAGATGTTTTGTTAAAATGTTAAATGTGAAGTTTTATTTCGCCTTCTCTTTCACGGGGTGAAAATGTGAATAAAGTTCTTTGGCTTTTGCCGTTCCAATCACTGCACCTAGATCTTTCAACTCAGCTTCTTTGATTCGCTTGACGGACTTAAACATTTTGAGTAGTTTGATGATTGTTTTTTCTCCGATGCCGGGGATATTGTCAAGTGAGGAAGAAACAGCATGTTTGCTTCTTTTGTTTCGATGCAATCGCACGCCAAAGCGATGGGCTTCGTTTCGCAATTGTTGAATAATTTTAAGTGTTTCAGATCGTTTGTCAAGGTACATTGGAATGGGGTCGTTTGGGTAATAGATTTCTTCAAGTCGTTTGGCAATGCCTATCACTGCAATTTTGTTGCGCAATCCTAGGGCATCAATACTGAGTAAAGCAGAGCTCAATTGCCCTTTACCACCATCGATCACAATCAATTGTGGGAGGCTTTGTTTTTCTTCCAAAAGACGTTTGTATCGACGATAAATGACCTCTTCCATCGAGGCATAGTCATTGGCACCAGTGACTGTTTTGATGATGTAGTGACGATACTCCTTTTTGGCAGGCTTGGTGTTGCGAAATACCACACAGGCAGCAACAGGGTTACTGCCCTGAATGTTGGAGTTGTCAAAACACTCGATATGGTCGGGAAGGACTTGTAGGCGAAGGTCTTTTTTCATCTGATTGAGCAAACGATTGGTGTGCTGCTGTGGGTCAGAGATTTTGATTTGTTTTAGTTGCTCCAAACGCCCTTGCTTGGCATTACGCAACGATAAGTCCAACAGCTTTTTTTTCTCTCCTTTTTGGGGTACAGTCACGCTTATATCATCTCCCAAGTCGATGAAAACAGGTAAGATTACATCTTTGGAGGTGGATTGAAATCGGCGGCGCAGCTCCACCACCACCACTCGAAGGACATCCTCATCGCTTTCTTCCAGTTTCTTTTTGATTTCCATGTTGTGAAAGCGAACAATCGACCCATATGCCACATGAAGATAGTTGACAAAAGCAGTATGTTCATCGCTGATCACAGTACACACATCCACATTGCTGATAGTGGCACTGACCACAGCAGATTTGGATTGATAATTGGTTAAAATATCGATTTTATTTTTTTGCTTCTGTGCTTCTTCATAGTCAAGCACATCAGCAGCAACTTTCATTTTTTGTTTAAACCCTCGAATCGCCTCGCTAAAATTACCATGCAATAGGGCCCTGATCTGATTGATTTGATGGTCATAGTCACTCTGACTTTGCTCGCCCACACAACCACCCAAGCAGTTTCCGATATGATATTCCAAACAGACTTTATAGTTTTTGGTTTGGATCGACTCTTCTTGCAAATCATAAGAGCAGTTTCGAAGTTGATAGAGCTCTTGAATTAGATTCATCAGCAAACGAACAGTTTTGAAATTGGTAAACGGTCCAAAATACTCAGACCCATCTTTAATGATTTTTCGGGTAGTGAATACTCTTGGGAAAGCCTCATTTTTAATGCAGATCCAAGGATAGGTTTTATCGTCTCTCAACAGGATATTGTAGCGTGGTTGATGTTCTTTAATCAGGGTGTTTTCCAAAATCAATGCATCGGATTCGGTCGGCACAACGATATGTTTGAAGGATACGATATTCTTGACGAGCCTTTGGGTTTTTTTCGAATCGACTTGTTTTCGAAAATATGAGGACACCCTGTTTTTGAGGTTTTTAGCTTTGCCGACATAAATAATTTTCTCTTGTTTGTCATAAAACTGATATACCCCTGGCTGATTGGGAAGGGCTTGCACATGAAGTTTTATCGCATCTTTCGGCATGTGACGAAATTAATTATTTTATTTGTGTTCAATCCAAACCAATGACAAAAGCAGAGGCTCGACGATACCATCTAGATTTGCGCAAACAGCTCACCCCCTCACAAATGCAAAAAAAGCAGGAGGGGTTGATGAAGCATATCAAGGTGTTTGACCTCTCCCGAGTGGGGGTTGTGCATTTGTTTTTATCCATTCAAAAACAGAAAGAACCCAACACCAAAGCGTTGGTTGATTTGTTGTTTGGCATGGATAAAAAGGTGGTTGTCTCCCAAACCAATTTCGCAACCAAACAGATGACACATTGGGAAATTTTTCCAGAAACTGCCTTGCAACCAAACACCTACGGTATTCCCGAACCAATGGGTGGAATACCCACACAACCCAGTGCGATTGACCTGGTTTTTGTGCCGCTATTGGGGTACGATGGCAAGGGACAACGGGTTGGATATGGCCAAGGGTTTTATGACCGATTTCTGAGTAGGTGTTCACCACAAACTGTTTTTGTTGGGCTGTCTTATTTTCCCCCTTGCCCTGAAATCACAGACTGTGATCCGACAGACATTCGTCTTCACAGTTGCATCCATTCTGAAGAAATTATAGAGTTTTAATTTTTTGGAAAAATACGCTTGTTAAAAATAAGAACAATCCCAACCCCAGTGCTGATGGCTGTATCGGCAAGGTTGAAAACAGGTTCAAAAAAAGTAAAGGATTGACCCCCAATCCAAGGCATCCAAGAAGGCCATACCCAAGTAAACATGGGAAATTGTAGCATATCGACCACATGCCCAAAAAACAAAGGCGCATAACCTCCACCCTCAGGGAAAAGGCTAGCGACTTGCCCATAACTATTGGAAAACAGAAGGCCGTAAAACAATGAATCGATGATATTGCCAAGCGCACCAGCAAAGATCAGACAACCAGAAATTAGCAATAACTTGTTTTGCTGCTTTTTGATTGCGTCCCAAAGCATATAGCCGATCACACTCACAGCAGCGATGCGAATGAGTGATAGCAAGAGCTTGCCAGTATCGTCAGAAATAAAGGGAATAAAGTCACTAAATCTTGTGCCCCATGCCATGCCTTTGTTTTCAATAAAAATCAGGCGAAACCATCCCCAGTCAACGATGGCATCTGAGCTGTAAATACTCAGTGGAAAGTTGAGTTTGATATAAAACTTTGAACACTGGTCGAGCACCAGCACTACACCGATAAGGAACAGAGATTTTTTGAGGGTCATCTATGCTATTTCTGCATGTTTTTTGCCTCGATACTCAAAGTGGCGTGTGGCACCAATTTGAGTCGTTCGGGACTTATGAGCTTGCCTGTGACGCGACAAACACCATAGGTTTTATTTTCGATGCGAATCAAGGCATTTTTTAGATCTCTAATAAATTTTTCTTGCCGAATCGCAAGTTGAGTATTGGCCTCTTTCGACATGGTTTCTGACCCTTCTTCAAAAGCCTTAAAGGTTGGAGAGGTATCGTCTGTGCCGTTGTTGCTATTGTTCATATAAGCACTTCTGATCAGTTCTAAATCATGCTGTGCTTTCGCAATTTTCTTTTCGATTAATCCTTTGAATTCCTCAAGATCCTTATCTGGGTATCGGTTGATTTCGTTTGTTTTCATTTTCTTTTTATTTGGTTTTATCTAAGCGAATCTCAGTTTTGATATCATCAAATGATAGGGGCTCTCCATAGGGATTTGTATCAACAAATAAGATATTTTCGGCCAGTACTTCACTGGTTACGTAGTTTTTGTTGGCATCTATTGCACGTTCCAACTGTTTGTCTTGTTTTAGTGTTACAGTAATGGTATCAGTCACTTCAAGCCCTTTGTCTTTTCGAAGGTTTTGAATACGATTGACAAGCTCTCTAGCAATGCCCTCGAGAAATAAATCTTCTGTTAGGCTACAATCCAAAGCGACTGTTATTCCTTGTTCTGACGCAACCGACCAACCCTCAATATCTTTGGACTGGATCACCACATCTGAAGCATCTAAAATAGTATTTTTCCCATTAATTTCAATCGCAATTGATCCTCGCGTCTCTATGGCTTGAATTTGTTCATCGTTTAGTCCCTGAATCGCCTCTGAAACAGCCTTCATTTCCTTACCAAATCGAGGGCCAAGGGTTTTAAAATTTGGCTTGATTTCCTTGACCAAAATCGACGAAGCATCATCGAGAATTTCGATTGTTTTGACGTTGACTTCTGCAGCGATCAGATCCGATACTTCCAAAATGGCTTGTTTTTCTTGACTGTCTAGCGCAGGAATCAAAACCTTTTGAAGTGGCTGACGCACTTTTATTTTTTCTTTTTTACGAATTGACAACACCAAAGAAACGATGCATTGTGCAAGCTGCATCTTTTTCTCTAAATCAGCTGCAATACATTCGTTGTTAGCAGTTGGAAAATAAGCCAAGTGAACAGAAGCATATTGCTCTTTTTCAGTGGTTGCATCCAAATCTTGATACAGACGATCTGCATAAAAAGGTGCAATGGGTGCCATGAGTTTTGCAACAGAAATCAAACATGTGTACAAGGTTTGATATGCTGAAATCTTATCTTTCTCATAGGTCCCTTTCCAAAATCGTCTTCTCGACAAACGAACATACCAATTGCTCAAGTCTTCGGTCACAAATGAGGAGATCAACCGAGCGGCTTTGGTGGGTTCATAGTTTTTGAAATGCTCATCCACCTGAGCGATGAGTGTGTGAAGTGCTGACAAAATCCATCGATCCAGTTCGGGTCGTTTGTCTAAAGGGATATCTGTTTCTTTATAGCAGAACCCATCGATATTGGCATATAAACTAAAAAACGAATAGGTGTTGTATAGTGTACCAAAAAACTTACGACGCACCTCGGCAATTCCTTCTACATCAAACTTGAGGTTGTCCCAAGGGTTTGCATTGCTGATCATATACCAGCGAGTTGCGTCTGCGCCATAGGTATTTAGGGTTTCGAAGGGATCAACTGCGTTGCCCAAACGTTTGGACATCTTCTGCCCATTCTTGTCCAGCACAAGTCCGTTGGAAACAACGTTTTTATAGGCGATACTGTCAAACACCAACCCACCAATGACATGCAAGGTGTAAAACCACCCTCTTGTTTGGTCAACACCCTCGGCGATAAAGTCAGCAGGAAAGGCGACTGCCTCGTCAATTTTGTCTTTGTTTTCAAAGGGATAGTGCCATTGCGCATAGGGCATGGAACCAGAGTCAAACCACACATCGATCAAGTCACTTTCTCTGTACATGGCTTCTGCTGTTGAACTGACAAGAACCAATCCATCCACGATGTTTTTATGCAGGTCTATTTGATCGTAGTTTTCGTCTTTCATATTGCCGGGGACAAAATCTGCGAAGGGGTTTGTTTGCATCAACCCAGCTTCAACTGCCCGATCGACTTCTGCTTGAAGCTCTTCAATCGACCCAATGACTTTTGTTTCGCGATTGTCTTCCGTTCGCCAAATCGGCAAGGGGATGCCCCAAAATCGAGAGCGTGAAAGGTTCCAGTCATTGGCATTGGTGAGCCAGTTTCCAAAGCGCCCTTCCCCTGTTGATTTTGGTTTCCAATTGATGTTGTTGTTGAGGGTAACAAGGCGTTCTTTGTTATCACGGACTTTCACAAACCACGAATCGAGGGGGTAGTATAGCACAGGTTTGTCTGTTCGCCAGCAGTTGGGGTAACTGTGCACATATTTCTCAACAGTAAAAGCTTTATTTTCTTCTTTCAGACGGATGGCAATTTCGACATCAACAGATTTGTCAGGTGCCTGACCATCGTTGTAGTATTCGTTTTTGACATATTTTCCACCGAGTGATCCAAGCTCTTTTCGAAAACGACCTTGCAGATCGACCAGTGGAACCAGTTGTTCGTGTTCATCCAAAACCAGCATGGGTGGCACTTCTGGGGTTGCTTGTTTGGCGACTACTGCATCGTCGGCACCAAAGGTAGGGGCGGTATGGACAATTCCTGTTCCGTCATCAGTGGTGACAAAGTCACCTGCAATCACTCGGAAAGCATGTTCTGGGTTGTTGTGTGGTAGGGGTGCATCGGACCACAATTGCTTGTATCGAATGCCAACGAGCGCAGCACCTTTGACTTCATCAGTGATGAGGAAAGGGATGTTTTTTCCTTTCTTGTCATAAGTCAGCAGGTCATCCTTAGCTTCGACTTGTTGAAAGACTTTTGCAAACACTTTTGGCACCAAATCTTTGGCGAGCAGCACACGAATGGGGAGATGGGTGTAACGATTAAAGGTAGAAACGACCAAATAGTCGATTGAGGGCCCAACAGTAAGGGCGGTATTGGAAGGCAAGGTCCAAGGGGTGGTTGTCCATGCCAAAATGTGCAGTGGGGTTTCTTCTTGTAGTTGAGCAGGCAGTGTTTCGTTGAGGGTTTCAAATTGAGCAGTGACTGTTGTGTCTGTTACATCTTGATAACAGCCGGGTTGATTGAGCTCGTGTGAAGACAATCCTGTTCCTGCTTTTGGGGAATAAGGTTGGATGGTGTATCCTTTATAAATGAGTTTTTTGTCATAGAGTTGTTTGAGCAACCACCACACCGACTCCATATACTTGGAGGTGTAGGTAACGTATGGCTCGTCCATATCCACCCAGTATCCCATTTGTTTGGTCAAATCGCTCCAGACACCTGTGTATCGCATCACTGCTTCACGGCAGGCGGCATTGTATTCATCGATACTGATGGTCTTTCCGATATCTTCTTTGGTGATGCCGAGTTCTTTTTCAACACCCAGCTCAACGGGTAGGCCATGGGTATCCCACCCTGCTTTGCGATTGACCTGAAAACCTTTTTGGGTTTTATAGCGACAAAAAATATCTTTTATGGCTCGTCCCATCAAATGGTGAATCCCTGGTAAGCCATTGGCAGAAGGAGGTCCTTCATAAAAAATATAAGGGGGTCTTCCTTCTCGTGTACTCACACTCGCTTCAAACGTCAGCTCTCTTTCCCAATAGCGCTGGATATCCTTGGAAATCGATACGAGATCTAAATTTTTATAAGACGGAAATGCCATAGTTTGTAATAAGTTGCGAAAGTAACCAATTTCCCTAAAAGTTGAGGGATTTTGGATCTAGAACCTGTACTGCAAACGCAGGCGTAAACTACGTCCAGGTGCAGAGATGCCCGACGCGAATTCTTTGTAGTGCACATCGAATAGATTGTGGAGGTCTGCACCTACTTTGGTTGTTGCATTGATGTTATAGTTCAAACGCAAATCAAAGCGATGCCAAGGCGGTGTTCCAGCGTATTCGATTTCACCAGTGGTGTCAGAACGACCGATGATAGGTGTTTCTTCCAATCCATCCTCACCACCACTGCTGTAGTCTTCGGGGTGTTTTTTTCCAGCAAAAACAAAGGAGAGCTGCCCCTGCAAGCGATCTTTTTTGAGGGAAAAAGACTGTGTGCCTTGCCATGGGAGAATGGATGCAACGGGGATTTTGTCTTTTCGTGTTTCGCCGTGGGTGTAATTGATATGACCACCATAGGTAACGGTTTTGCTCAGTTTTGCTTGCCACTGCAAACTGGCGCCACGCAGGGTTGCTTCTCCTACGTTTGTATTTGCCCAAGTTTCCAATTCATCTCCTGAATGTGTGATGGTGGCAAAGCTATCAGACGACAGATCAAATGGCAACATATAGGGTTGACGAGCGATGTAGTTCGACAAAATCGTATAGAACAGATTGGCCTGTACAAAAGATACTCGCTGATCAAAATATCGAGTAATACCCAAATCAGCTGTATAGGCATATTCTGGTCTTAGCTCAGGATTGGGGACAGTGAGTTTCCCTTGTTTTTCACGTATTTTACCCATATCGTCGATATTGGGTGCGCGAAAACCACTTGCCAACACCGACCGAAGTTCCCAATGTTCATTCGGACGATAAACATAGCCAAAAGACATATTGAGGGCATTGCTTTTGTTGTTTGTTTTACCCAAGCGACTGTCGACGAGTGCTTGCTCGCTCCACTCGGCTTTGAGTCTGGTATTGGTCAAACGAGCCCCTGCATTTAGGGTGTTTTTTTCATCGAGGTTCCATTTATAATCTACATAGCCAGCCAGGGTGGTATAATAACCCCCTTTGCTTGGATATCGCGATGGAATGAGCGTATAGTCTGTCAGGCCAATGATAGTATCCCCATCGATAACCAAGTTTTGGCTGTACCCAATCGACGTGAGTTCGTTGTGAGTCATTTCAAAGCCATAGGCCAGTTTTTGGGAGGGGTCAAGGGCAACATTAAAATCGGCATTGGCACTAAACACATCCAAGTCTTCGATTTGACTTTCGCGCAGCAAACTCCCGAATTTGCGTTGCACTCTCGACTCCTCAATTTGTTGATATGCAAGGGTAATCACGCCTTCTCTCAACCATTTTTTGTCGGTTGTAAAACTGTATTTTGGTGAAATCAGCAATCGCTTTTGAGGGCCATAAAACCATGTGGCATAACGAAGTTCATCGTCCATTCGCTCTGCTAGCTTGTCAAAGCGAGGGATATCAGAGGATTCTGAGTATTGAAGATTGAGCACCCATTTGTTTTCGGCATTTGGTTGAAACACCAGTTTTTGCATAAGGTCGATTTGGTCATAATTCGTATTGTATTGGCGATTGGGGTTGGGGTTTGACTGTGGTTGTTCTTGAAAAAAGTAGCGATTGTTTTTAGAAATTTTTGACACCAACCCCCAGTCGGCATAGCCATGATTTCGTTGACGGCCCATATAAATATTCCCAAAAATGGAATAGCTCGCACTTGTTAGACTTGCCCATTTGTCGTTGCTGTGAGTGATATCGACATGATTGATGCTGTGTTCGTGATGAGTATCATAGCTATTGGCAATAAAAAAGCGCCATGGTTGGGCATCACCAACACGGGGTTCTTTGGTAAAGTAATGCACCACACCACCGAGGGCATCAGAGCCATATCCAACAGATGAGGGGCCATACACGACTTCTGCTCGAGACAAAGAAAATGGGTCGATGGAAATGGCATTGTGCAGATGCCCCGAACGATAGATGGCATTGTTCATTCGCACACCATCAACGACCAATAGGATACGATTGGCTTCAAACCCTCGAATCACAGGACTTCCACCACCACCTTGCGAGCGCTGGATGCGAATGCCAGGGGCTTCGCGTAGCAATTCTGCACTGGTGTTTGGAACAATCGATGCAATATCACGATCGGAAATGATAGCAACTTGTTTGGACACTCGTTTTTTCTCATCTGTTGTTCGACTGACCGATAGCACAATTTCACCAAGGCGTTGGGTGTCTGGGTAAAGAGAAATCTGTTTTGACAATTGGGCTTTCGATACAACTACCGTCAGGCTTTCATATCCAATATGCTCGAAAAATACCTCGTCATCGGCTGAAAAAACCGACAAATCGAGTTGTCCATCAACATCACTAGTGGCATTGTTTTTTGTGATGGAGTCATAAGCAACGACATCTTGGATGGGATAGCCAGTGACTGCATCAACCACCCGAATGGTTTGACCATTTAGGTTCACGAGAGAAAGCCCAAAAAAAAGTAAACCCAGCCTATGAATAAATCTCATGTAATACGTTCAGTGATTTTGGCCTTGAAAACCCTTGCAAATGAATTTGATAATATTTTATCAATACTTCGAGCAACTGTTTTCGGTTCTGTTTTGACACCAAAACCTCGCTCAATTTATCAAAAGTTGTGCCTAAATATGATTTTAGAACAGAAACCAATGTAGCATCATCAACCAAATGTGCGCTTTTATGCGCTGTAAAACAACCATTTTCAAGATCAAAATAGGGCAGATTTTGATGGTTTATATCAGGGAAAAAACCCAAATGTTTGGTAAGGGATAGCAGAAAGAAGATATGGAAGTTTGCAACATTGTCTTGCACATCAAACCAAGATAAACTGTTGGACAAAAACTGAAACATCGATGGGTTTGCTTCTTCTTCTTTTAGGGCAGCAGACAACACTTCACTCAAAAACAACACCACCGCTAGTTTGTCCATTGCGTAGGGAATCGTTTGGTAGGGGTTGCTGATTTTTGTCGATTTTGGAATGGAAAGACTTGATTTTTCTTTGTGTTGGAAAGTGATTTCAAGTTGATTGAGTGGCTGAAAAAGGGCAGCGTTTTTTTTTTCATTTCGCCCTTGCTTACTACCTTTGACGAGATAAGACTTGAGTCCATAACTTAGGGTATAGCAACGCACAATCAGGCTTGTTTCGCTATAGTTGATTTTCGATAAGACAATTGCCTCTGTTGTGACAAGCATTAGTTGATGATCATAACCTTTTCAACGGAACTATCCATTCCGTCTTTGGTTGTTATAAAAATAAGATATACGCCGGAACGCACGCGTTTACCCGAAAATGAATTCATATCCCACTGTACACTCCCTCCTGTTGAGGTGGTTTCAAAAACAGCATTGCCAGCGATATCTGTGATTTTGACCACACAATCGGCTTTTAGGCCACGAATGGTGAGTGGTCCGGTGTATCGAGGGCGAATGGGGTTAGGATATACCTCTATATTCTCCAAGGTTTCGGATGGCGCAAAGGCATTCCCTTGAAAAGCAACAAGACCACTAGAGGTGGCTATAAAGATTTTTCCGGATTGATTGTCATACGCTAAATTCTGTATAAAGTTGGTTGGCATAGGGCTATTTTCTTTGGTAAAGTGATGGATGGTTTTTTTGCCATCTTCTGTAAAGAGAAACACCCCAGCTCCATCAGTGGCGACCCATTTTTGGTTGTTTCCGTCCACCTCAATCGCTTTAATGTTTTGGCTGGCGAGCAGCTCACCCACATTCCCACCTTCTTCCAAAATAACAGTACTTGCCGAAACGTCTTGGGTAAACATCCGACGGGCACCATACAACACCCGCAAGCCATCGGTTGTGCCTATCCATAGGTTATCATCATAGTCTAGTGCAACACTTCGCACATCTTCCGCTGGCAGATTCTCTGCTACTCCGATCGATCGCAAGACAGGGGTGCCATTGATTTCGGCATAGCCAATCAGCCCTGAAGAAGAGCTGCCAAAATAGATTTCATCATTGGGAGAAATTTCGATTTTGGAGTAACCAGCTGCCCTTGTTGGAGATGACACCAAAGGAAGTAGATCAACACTTTGCCAATTGCCATCGACGCTGCGTTTTTTTAATCCTTTGGCAACATAAGAGGTAATTGACCACATCGAGCCTTTACTGTCAAAGGCAACATCTCGAATACGAACACTGCGGTAGTTGGGATTTTCGCCAAATTCGAAAGGATCTAGCGACTCCAGTCCACTATTGTTGTGATTCCACAAAGTACCGACCACTCCATTGTTGATTTCTAACAAACCCTGGTGCATGGCGCAGGCAAACACTTGGCTTGTGTCGTTGGGGTTTGGTACCACACTGACGATACTTCTTGCACCACTCAGTGAACTGTACGGAAGGTTTTGCCAACCACCTTCACTGAGACGACTGATACCATAGGCATTTAAGGGATAGGGGTTGTAGTACTGGCTAAAGGCACCATGTGCAATCCAAATGTCATTTTCAGCCACAACGGAGAGATCGAAAGTATCATTGCGCAAAGGGCCACTTGGACTAACGACCCTAGTTTCACTAGGGTTGTGCAACAGCAAACCCGACCCTGAAGTACCAATAAAGATGTTGTCTCCCAACTGAGTTGCCGAGCTAAACGCCTGTCCGCTCAAATTGCCTGTTGCAGTAGCAAGGGTACTGACAAGCTGATCGGCATCGAAACTGAGAATTTTGTTTGAAAAACTAAGAATGAGTGCATTCTCGTTAACATCAACCCACAAAAGTGTTCCGCTTTCGCGATGACGCTCCACAGCAATATCATTTATCAAAGCAGTACAAATGCTTACTGCTCCCGATTGAATAACCCCCAAAAGCGTATTATTGACCAAGCCGATGGCTTTCCATTGCCCCTCTGCAATTTTGCTCCAAGCGCTTTCCAATACAAGGTTTGGATCATCGGTCGAGGCTTTGTACAAACCCTTTTCCGTAGCAGCATACAGAGATGTACCGACAAGTGCAGTTTGATTAACTTGTATTTGGCTATTGTTAACACCAAAAAAATAA
>CACNGE010000015.1 GCA_902619855.1 uncultured Bacteroidota bacterium | reverse complement strand
AACAAATCAACTATTCCTTCATTTTGTCCCGAAACTTTATATGATTTGAAGGAAGATCCAGAAAACTTATTAAGTCCCATTGAAGTACCAATCCACATGTAGCCCATGCTATCTTTGGCAAAAGCACGAACAGCTCCGTTGCCAATACCTTCAAATGGACCTAGATGTGAAATCTGCTGACCAGTAATTAGAAATGGTGATAATAAAACAATTAAATAATATTGAAAACGTAAAAACATAATTTCATTTCGCTTTCAAATTACATTTTTTGTTTAAGAGATTCAAACTGTATTATTTAAAACTCTAGATTTATTTGCTTTGATAACTTGGCGAAGCCACCAATAATGACTTTTCATTCCATTCAAAATTAGAAAAAATTGAGTGAACAAAACATATTAATCGGAATCTTTATTAAGCGCATTTAAAAATCCATAGAAAGCAGGTTTTGGTAAAAGATTATCGTCGTAAATCGTAGGCCAGTCATTCATTTTAAAAAATCTTCGAATCCAAGTGTCTCGATCATTAAACCCCCAAAATGTTATTCCATATTGCTGTTCTTCTGGCACTATATCTTGGTACATATTTACCAGGTCGGCATATTTCTGTGCTTGTGCTAATTTCATCTCTTCAGTTAAATGATCATACAGTTGAATTCCACCTCCTTTTGAATCATCATGAGTATTGAAAATAATATCAACCTCCGATAAATGGATTTGAAGACCTGTGTCAGAAGCTTTTTTTAATGACTCTGCAATGATTTCATTTGGAATATCCATTCTGATATGCATTTGGAAACCGATGCCAGAAATTGGCACCCCTCTATCCAAAAAATCATAAACCATTTCAAGCATTGAATCCAATTTGAGAGAGTCTCTCTCAGTATTGAAATCATTGTAAAATAAAATAGCATCAGGGTCTGCTGCATGGGCATATGTAAAGGCTTTTTCTATATACTTCCTTCCTAATGATTTGAACCAAATACTTTCGGTTCTTAAGCCCTGACCTTTTGAGTTTAAACCTTCGTTAACTACATCCCATCCATCAACAATTCCTTTATATTTCCCAACATATGTTGAGATGTATTCTTTCATGAATCCATCCAACCACTCTGGGTCCTTTAAAGCTTTCTTTTCGATCCATTTGGGAGTGGAACTGTGCCAGATTAAATTATGCCCAAATAATCGCTGATTGTTTTTAATTGTATAATCCACGATGCTGTCCACACGAGACCAATAATAAGTGTCAGGCTTAGGGCATATTTGATACATTTTCATGTCACTTCCTGCTGTGTAGCTATTAAAGTGGTGTTGCTGAATTTTATGAGATAAAGTATCTTTAGAAAAAGGGACAAAACGAACTGAGGTGCCAATATGAAAATTAGCATGACGATGTAGAGAAGGCACTTTGGGTTGTTGTGCGAAAACTTCAAAACCTAATAGTATAATTAAAAAATAAAAACTTCTCATATGTAGGGTTTATAAATGAATTTTTCTGCTACTTGATCATTGAATTATCAATCACAAAAGATTCGGGGTATTCACCTAAATCATTTGTTTGAACAATCCATTGATTTAACACTGAATCCATTTTTTTGACTGTTGATTCAAACTCATCTAAAGAAGATAAATCATTTAGCTCTAAAGGATCATTCTTTAAATCATACAGCTCAAACTTAGGTTTTGGGGTAGAAAACCACTTCTTTTGGTCATCATTTAATTTATCTTGGCTATTAAATTCATTTAAAAGTTTCATCATTGGCATATTTTCTCTGTAGGCTACGGGTAGTGCATGAGAGTTGTTCGGGTAATAATTCTTGATTAATTTGAATTTTTTTGTTTTAACGGATCGGATTCTGTCAACTTCTTCATCAAAGCGATCAGAGGCTGTCACCAAGTATTCTCTCTCAAAATCGGACGAATTTAAAATGGACAAACCCTGTAAATATTTTGGTATTTTGATTCCAGCGATATCCAGAACAGTTGGTGCTAGGTCAATAAAACTTAATAATACATCAACACGACTTCCTGCGCCCTTAGACTTAGGGTATTTAATCATGAAGGGAACTTTAACGCCAGTTTCATAGATTGCTCTTTTATGTCTTGGGAATGGTCCACCGTGATCACTGTAAAAAAAGATATACGCTTCATCATAAAGTCCTTCATCCTTTAGTTCTTTGATACGCTCACCTAATTGATGATCCATTCTAATTAAGTTGCTGTAATTAATGGCCAAATCTTTTCTTACGGTTTCATGGTTTGGAAAATACGATGGAACACTTACTTTATCAGTACTGATAAATAGATCATTATCAGCTTGCTCCCATATCTGTGCCTCGTGTGTAATTTGAAAATTAAAAACAGAGAAAAAAGCTTGATTAGGTGAACGATTTCTCCAATGAATGTCTTCTTTTTCTGTACCTTGGCAATAATTACAACTTTGATCCCATGCGTCTTCACTAATTTTAAAATTATAGTCCTCTTTATTGCTGTTTGTACAGTAATAACCTTCTTGTCTTAAATACATCGTAAAGGGTTTAATATATGATGCAAAAGACGGGGAATAACTTGGAATATTTAGTTGTGGCTGATTGGTTGGTCTCCCTTCGTTGTAGGCACGCATATTATGAGTTCCCAATGAAGTTGGATACATTCCCGTGATTATTGCACTACGTGCTGGAGAACAAACAGGAGTAGTAGCATGCATATTCTCATAGATTACGCTGTCCTCTGCCAACGCTTTTAAATTTGGTAACTCGACAGTATAATCGCCATACATTGGAAAAAAAGTTTGCGATTGGTCTTCACAAACCAGCCAAATGATATTTGGTCTTTTTTCAACAGACGAACAGCTGATGATTACATTTAAAATAAAAAATAATGAGATCAGATATTTTTTCATTGATGTATTGATTGTAAGTAGTTATCAGAAAAGTTTTTATAAAATAACTGACCAATTTTTTTCATACCCTCGTAGTTGTAATGCCCCACAGCTTTACCCTTCCATTTGTGTGTATAAATCGGAGTATAATTGGTCTTATTCACGTCTTGACTTCTCTCAATAAAGCTAACATTTGTTAATTTATTACTCACTTGAGCCATTGCATTTTGAACTTTTTTGCTTCCCACACCTAATATCAAAAAAGGAAGATCAGGAATATTATAATGATTTCTCACTGAATTAATCAAATTTTCTAAATTTTCTTGGTAAGTATCTGCAGCTGTAAATCCATTACTTGTATTACTGTCAGTCTCACCTTGGACCCAAAGCACTCCAATAATTTCATAACTGTTGGGCTGTAATTTCGCAAGCTCAGTATCTACCAAATCTATAAAATCTTTATAAAGTTTTGGTTTGTTTTGTTCGTTAAAAAAACTTGCCTTTTCAACAGACCAGTTAGGATTCCAAGCACCATACAAAGATGTTCCACCTTGAGATCTTTTTATGAAAAGATAGTCGTGTTCGGGGTGATTTTTTACAAGCTCAACGCCAAAAAAAAGCTCAGGACCAAAGCATTTTTCCAATCTGAATTTTTGTTTTACAAAGTTCCATGGATTTGTAAAGTCTAACGGACCATTGTATAGAATGGCATTTCCTTCTCCCACTGTACCCTTGTAAATAAAATGAATTTTTTGACTTGCATCAGCTAAAAATTTCATTTCAGCTTCAGACAGCTTTGATGAGTCTCCTCGACCATCCATATTAGATTGTCCGGCAAGTAAAAAAACCTTTGTTTTCTTTTGCTGCTGAGCGATCGATGAATGGTGAACCCCTGTAAAGAAAATTAGGCTAAAAAGAAATAATATTTTGTCTAACATGGGAATCAAAATATTTTTATTCAGTTGTTACGATTGCTATACGAGCGTTGGATATTAACATCTGTCATTGCACGCATTTCGTCTAAAGTCATATCATCACCATATTGTATTTGAAGATCTTTGATTTTGGATTTGAGCGCCTTTGTAATTTTTGAATACTGAGGTTTTCCATATAGATTTTGCATTTCGTTTTTATCGTTTTCTAGATCAAAAAGCTCCCATTCATCCATATCATAATAATAATGAATTAGCTTGTATTTGCCTGTACTCACGCCATAATGCGGCTGAACATTATGCCAAAATGGATACTCGTAATAATGATAATAAATTGCATCTCTCCAATTGGTACGTTTTCCAAACAATTGCTTTTTAAAACTCTTTCCCTGCATATCTTTTGGCACCTCAATACCAGCCAAATCTAGAAGTGTTGGCCCAAAATCAATATTCAACAATAAATCATTATTGCTGCTACCAGGTGAAATTTTACGAGGATATTTTATCATAAAAGGCATTCTAAATGATGGCTCATACATCCATCGCTTATCAAACCAACCATGCTCCCCCAAGTAAAATCCTTGATCAGAAGTATAAATAACAATTGTATTTTCATCAAGTTCATTGGCTTTCAAGAAGTCTAACATTTGTCCTACAGCTTCATCAACTCCAGCCACACAACGCAAATAGTCTTTTATATATCTTTGATACTTCCAGCTTTTCAAAGCTGCACCACTTAAGGTATCACTTGGTGACCAATATTCACCATTGTTACCAAACTTATAATACTGATTTTTCTCTTTTGCAGAAAGCTCAGGTGGGGGTGGAACTTTTAAATCTTTTCGATTCATATGATTTTCAATTTCAAGCATATTTTGAGATGCTGCAACTCGACCTTCATAATCATCATTAAAGGTTTCATGTTGCGGAAAATCATCTGTGTATAATTCATTAAACTTTGGGTTTGGTGTCCATGGCCTGTGAGGTGCTTTAAACTGATACATCAACATAAAAGGCTTATTCTTATTACGTTTATTTTTCAACCAATTAATCGCGTCATATGCTACTTGTGCAGTTGAATGGCGTTCTGTTTCAACGATTGTATCCTTTCCATTTTCAACAAAAACTGTATTAAAATATGTTCCTTGACCTCCATGGTTTACCATAACTTTTGAATAATCAAAACCTGTTGGAGCTGTGCCAAGATGCCATTTACCAATAACTGCAGTGTTGTAACCATTGCGTTGAAAAATCTTTGGAAAAGTCTGTTGAGATGAATCAAAATCTCCTCCCTTTTCATTTTTAAAAAATCCATTGACATGACTGTATTTTCCAGTCAGTATAGCAGCCCTACTCGGCCCACAAATACTGTTGGTATTATAGGTAGCATGCATCAGCATCCCATCTTTTGCAATACGATCAATATTTGGTGTTGGTGCAAGTTCAGAAAGCCAATCATTGTATGCACTAACTGCACTCACTGCGTGATCATCAGACATAACAAACACAACGTTTGGTCGATCATCTTGTGAACGTGCACCAAATGAAAAAAGAAGGAAAAAAATTAGGGATAAATACTGCTTCATTTAAAATACCTTTTTTAATTTAATATTTTGACTCAAACTATCAGTCAATTGATAATAGTTTTTGTCATTAGCTAGATTATTCATCTCTAATGAATCTTTCTTGACGTCATAAAGCATTTTGTCGTACACATGACCAATTTCTTCTCCTTTCCATTCTGCATATAAATGGTTAAATGAAACAAATAAGTCTCCATTCCAAATTCTAGAGTATGCAACCGATTTTGTGATCAGTTCAGGATTTTTTAAATTCTGAACCAAAGAAATACCCTCTACTTTATCAGGTGTTTTTATTCCCAGAAGCTCTGTGATTGTTGGATACAAATCAATAAGCTCTGCAAAACTTTCAGACCTTCCTTTGTTTGTCATTCCAGGTACTCTTATGATTAACGGCACTCTATTTTCTACCCGGAATAAATTGTGTTTTGACCATCTGTTATGTTCCATCAAACTGAATCCGTGATCGCTCGTAAATATGACAATTGTATCATCTTTCATTCCAAGCTCATCAAGTTCTTTTAGTACTTTTCCAACTTGTGCATCTGTGTAGCTTATACATGCATAGTATCCATGAATAAGTTTTCTTGAAAATGTCTCATCCAAGGTATGGAGTAAAGCGTTTCTACCATTGGACTCGATATCTTTTGGAATTCCTTTATATTTAACCAACTCATACCAATTTCCTGCAGATTTTGGAGCGTTTTTCGGGAAAGTATTATTCACTGGTAATTGAATTTTATCAAAATCATAATAATCCCAGTATTTTTTTGGTGCATTAAAGGGCAAGTGTGGTTTTAAAAAACCAACAGCTAGTAAAAAAGGTTTTCCAGAGTCTTTGAGTTTTTTCAAATCTTCGATCGCTTTAGCTGCGATCTTTCCATCTTTGTAAGCCAAATCAGGAACATCTAAATTTTCAAAAGGATACACAGCACCCAACCCTCCAGCTTCTAATGAATCACTTGTTGATTTATCTATATAATCTTGGTTGTTGTATAAGCCCGTTGGCCGCCAAATTTCCGACCACGTAAAATCCATATCATCACGATTATGGGAAATTTTTCCATTACTTATGGTGGTATAACCTATACTCTTCAACAATCCTGGAAACGTAATTGCATCAGGCATGTCCCTTTCAATTGAAGTGGTGAATTTTTTAAAATATTCTCTAGTCGGCCGAATACCAGTTAAAATACTCGCCCTTGATGCGCCACAGGTTGGAATGTTGACGTATGCATTATTAAACTGCACTGCACTTTCTGCGAAATTTGTAATGTACGGTGCTATAACTTGTTGATTACCATATGTTGGAAGTGCAGCTCTTAGATCATCAACTATAATAAATAAAATGTTTTTAGGCTCTACTTCTTGAGCCTGCATTCTAAAGTTTAATACTAAAAATGCGATAATGATGAGTCTAGTTTTCATTGATATATATTTTATTGTTAGGTTAAATTTTTTTTCTTTAAATCTCTTACATCAGAAGAATTGACAACGTAAATTTCAAACGCTACAAAAAATGAAAATTACTGTTTTCAATATTTTAATTAAACTTTAAATTATCATCAGGATCTAGCAATACTTCTTTGATACTGAAATAGGCTGGTTTTGGTTGAAGATTCCTGTCGAATATAAATCGGTCTTTATCATGGTGTTTCCCTTTTTTACCATCAACCATACCCCAAGTATTGAAAGTAACAACGCCATTTTCACGTTTTGAAAGCAAAACCTTCAAGATATTCGCATAAGCAGCTGCTTGATCAGAAAATGATTTAGAATTTTTTGAATTTGACATGATTTTATAATCAATTTCTGTCACATGAAAATCAAGATCATTTTTATGTGCCCAATCAATTAATGAAGAAAAATATTTCAATTGTTTTTCATCCATTGCTAAATTCATATCACTTCGTAAATGTGCTTGCCATCCCAAACCATCAATACGATATCCCTCAGATTTTAGATACAATATGGTTTGCTTAACCTTTTCCCACATTTTTGGCTCCATACCGCCATGTTGATTAAACACTTGACTCACATTTGGAGCATATTTATTGGCGATTTCGAATGCTTTGGTTATATATAGGGGAACATCATTTTTATCTCTTCCAATTTGCACCCATGGGTTTTCCCATTTGTCTGTTCCAGGACTGTCCTCAAACCACTTTCCATCAGTTGTAATGGTTTCATTGACAACATCCATCCATTTAACCGATGGCTCTTTATTCATTTTTTTACAAAGAGCAGTAAAAAAATCGATCATATTTTTTTCTAATTCTTTTGGAGACCTGTGGTCTTCTTTGGCCCATTTCGAGGATTGAGGACTAACTGGTCCATGAATGCGAAGTGTGATATTATTTTGATCAGCAAAGTCAAGGTATTCATCCAATCTTCGCCAATCCCAAACTCCTGGCCGAGGATGAATACGGGCCTGTTTAGCACAATTTTCAGGGGTTGAATAATTAAATTCTTTTAAAAATAAATCAGATACAGAAGTGTCAAGTTGTACATGGTTGAGTGTTGCACCTATAAAAACTCTATTAGTATTAAAATTAGCTTTGACAATTTCCTTTATGTAAGAATCACCATCAATCTGTGTCGTAGGAGAAAACTCCATATGATTTAAAAAATGAAAAGCATCTGATTTCATCTTAATGTATATTTGCTCATGAGTTTTTAAGCTAATATGATTTTTTGTTTCAAGTGGATCTTTTTCATAATCAAATAACTCTTCTTGTAAAATCTGTTTCTCACCCACATTTTTACCAATATTGTTTTTATCAATCCAAACTGTGTACCGATAAGAAGAGGATCTAAAACTGTACCCCATTGCATTTTTTCTAGGATATTGACTCACAGCATATGGCTTAATGCTCTGCGACTGATTTCTCATGAGCGGCAAAAGACTTTTACCCTGAAGTTGAGCAACTTTAGGGATGTTTGCAATCTCATTTAGTGTAGGGAACACATCAACAAATTCTGTGGGAGAAATAATCTTATTCCCTTTTTTAGAGGATGGATTATAGATTAGGAGTGGAGATCGAGTGGCTTGTTCAAAATTGGAGTGTTTGTTCCAAAGCCGATGGTCGCCAAAGTGATACCCATGGTCTCCCCAGACTACAATGATTGTATTGTCCATCAAGCCATTTTGTTGAAGTTTTTTAAGGATTTTTCCAATCTGAAAATCAATAAAAGTAACGCAAGCATAATAACCATGAATCAATTCTCTTTCAAAATTTTCATCAAGTTGAAGTTGCTGATTCGAATCCAAAGTATATTCTCTACCATCCTCAGCATAACTTTGTAGCTCACCAGAATTATGATAAGCAAGGTCTCCAACGTCTTTAGCACGCTGTCTATATGGTTCTGTTGGAATCTCCTTTGGGTTGTATAAGTTGAAATATTTTTTCGGAGCTGAAAAAGGTAAATGAGGCCTTTTAAAGCCAACGGCAAGAAAAAACGGATTTTTGCTAGATGATAAACGATCAATCATTCGAATTGCCTCTTGAGCAATTGCACCATCTGCATAAGCTTCATCAGGAGCATTACTATTCGAAACTGGAGGCTTGTATTTGTGATTAAAAAACTTACCAACCTTACCCCTTTTAAGGTTGTTTTCAACAATCATATTATCGATTTTTACTTTGATTTCTGGGTTTTGATAAAATCCTAATTTAGGCTGACCATAATCTTTAGGGTATGTGATTTTATAAGCTCTTAAAAA
Source organism: uncultured Bacteroidota bacterium (assembly GCA_902619855.1). Lineage (GTDB taxonomy): Bacteria > Bacteroidota > Bacteroidia > Flavobacteriales > Flavobacteriaceae > UBA724. The sequence continues at coordinate 28,224 of CACNGE010000015.1, read as the reverse complement.
AGGAATGCTCCATGATGGCTCGTCCAGCTGATAATCTACTCCTCTTGGGTCAAATATTTTACCTATACCAGCGGTTATATAACCATTATTTTTAAAGTGTTGTGGCAAAGTCAAAATATTAGGCCTTTTATCTCGCATTTTTGTTTTCAAATCATATACTTGTGTATAATCTGGACGCATACCTGTTAGCAAACTGATTCTTGAAGGGCTACAAATGGCTTGTTGAGTGTGATTGTTTAAAAAAATTGTTGATGAACGTGACAGAAAATCTAAGTTGGGAGTAATTGCAATTTCATCACCAAAGCTCCTTATCGTTGGTTTCAAGTCATCAACAGAAATAAAAACAACATTCATTTGCGTAGAGTTTTGTGAAAACCCTAAGACAGATATCATAAAAAAAATCATTGAAAATGTTCTGCAAAAAAGTGCCTTCAATGTTTCAATCTTTAGTTTTAATGAGTTTGGATGTGTAAAGTAGTTTATTATCCATATAAATTTCTAAAAGATATAGACCATTCTCTATAAAAGAGGTGTCATAAATTATTCTTTTTCCAGACCATATTTTTAAAACTTTCCCTTGAATATCATACAGCTTTATTTTATCAAACTCCACACTAGTTGTAATGCTAAAATAATTATGTACTGGATTCGGAAAAGTTTGGAAATCTTGTCTTAATGTTTTTACAGAAAGTGTTTGTATAGATGTTGTAAAATCATCAAAAAAATAAGTGCCTACATCTTTACCAAAAATAATTTGTAGTTGTAGGTTTTTGCTACCACTAGCAATGTTAGAAATAAATTCATAGGGATCTTCGGGATAAGTTGCACTTAGATTATAAATAGGCGAAAGGATATAATATGTTTCAGTGCCGACATTATATTTAAGTCTAATTCTCATCTGTTGATTTTCGTTGCTTGCTTTCGAATAAAATCGATACGTCAAGTCCTTATTGTCAAGGTTTGCATCCAAATTGGGTATAGATTCATTTTGTAGGATTACACTATTGAGAGCTCCACTTTCAAACACAGAAACTTTTCCGCCATGAGATCCGCTTCTTGATTTAAAACCTGAATCTTCAAAAATTGCCTTATCGGAATTGTTATTTGGAAATATTGACCAATGGTTATTATATCCACATTCAAAATCCAAATTCTTTAAGATATTAGAGTTATTACATGAAATATTGATATAGCCTTCCAATAAGGCGTCTTTTACTTCTTCTACCCAAATACTATCATCTATAACTAAGCTTGAAGTTGTGTATTTTGGAAGAAAAGAATCGATTTCAAAATAGTCCATGTCATAAATGGAAAGCCCAGAATCTTTACGAAAATGAATTGTTTTAGTAGATTTACCACCCCCGTCCCAAGCTGAGAAAGCAAACCCCCTTTCTATTGCTGCATTTGCAATGTAATTATGATAATATATCCTTGAGTTTGGATCAGGGCCACCATCGGCAAAACCGGTACCTTCTGAAAATGTTGGCGGACTATTCGAAGATATTTCGTGTAAATCTCCACTACTATAATCGTAACCATAGGAATTATCTGCACCAAACTCACCAACATAAACAGCGAGAGGTGGGGTAAAACCATCAGCCCAGTTTTTAACAATATCAAATTCAGAATCCACAGTCGACTTTTCAGAAAGACTCCCCCAATTGTTGTCATTAAAGTTCATAGATGTGGATTTTGTAAAGCTAAATGGACGATAGTAATGAAATGTCGCAATGAGATAATCATCACTATTCAGAATGCCATTCGAAATTTCAAGTGGGGCTTCATAACTATTAGAGCTGCCACCCGTGATTATTATTTTTCTTGTCGAGTTATTGCTCCCTGATGATCTTACGATTGAAATAACCTCTGTATTTATTTCATTCATCTCATTGGCTGAGATATGAAAATAAGGTTCATTAATCACCTCAAAAACCAAATCGTCACTATAGTTTTTGAAGCGTTCCGCTATTTGCTCCCAGATTGCATAGAATTTCTCTAGATCAGCTGCTCTTTTTGCTGAGGTCGGATGAGTATATTCTGACTTTTCTAGATCAAATGTGTATATAAACTCTTCTTTAAGATTTGCCCCATGAAAATCAAGAATAATGACAAGACCTTGGTCAAGCCCCCAACTAACTACCTCCTCTACACGATTTAGATAAGTTGAGTTAACAATAAAATCATTTCTTGATCCTTCAAAAGTTGTATTTTTTTGGTTGTCATAAGTAGAAGTGTCACCTTCTGTTCTGTAACCAAAAAAATCAATAGGGATTCTAACATTTGTAAATCCAGCGTTGGCAACATCAATAAAATATTGTTGGGTAGCTATGCCTGACCAATTTCCCTCAACAGGAGCGCTTAGTACATTCCCAAGGTTTATTCCTCTACCCATTTTTTGAATCATCTGAGAAGGTGATGTTTGGGCGAACAAAAAACCTGCTGTAAGAAAATACAGCAGGTATAATTTACGTTCCACTTAAAATAATTTATTTAATTGTTATCAGCATTTTTTCTTGCTTCATTACTTAACTGCATATAGCGTCTTGCCATTTTTGGTCCAAACTCAGCTGATAATTTTTGAAGTGCTTTTGAAAACTCGTCCTTGTAGATTTTTTGTTTATCCTCTCGAGCTAACTCAGGACTACTTTTAATCCTAGAGTTTGCATTCACGACTCTTTCTAGCATCACATTATACACAAAAAGTTCTTGCTCATCTGAAAGACTTTCTTTTTCAGCAATGTAAGATGTAAACATAGTTGCTCTTTCTTTTTGATACTTTGTTGCGTCTTGCGCATAAGCTGTGCAAACAAAAATTGAAAATATAAAAATTGAAATTAGTTGCTTCATTTTCTTTTACTTTTAAAAAACCTATGGTATTGTGTTCAATACCATAGGCTATATTTATTATTTTTTAATAAGCCTAATAGCTTCTTTGTCATCAATTTTAACAAAATAAATACCTCTTTTAAGTTCTTCAATATTTATTTTTTCGTTGACTGAATGTATAGTCTGTGTTTTAATCAACTTCCCACCAACATTGTAAATTTCAAGTTTGTCGTCAATAATTGCATTTTCAACTATGAAATAACTTTGAGCAGGGTTGGGATAGATATGAAAGTTTGATTTTGTATCTATTTTAGTTGATGCGGTGTTTGCATAATCTCCAGTTGATATTTTAATTTGAGATAAATTAAAATACTCTCCTGAAGCTAATTTATATGATACATGAAAACGATCAAGAACTCCAGCGGTCATATCACTTGGTGTGTCTCCAGAAATGGTATTCGCGTTATCATAAACAAACTCCCTAGTATTATTGTTGTAAGTCGGAGAGTTTGGTGTTTCAGTCCAAAAGCTATATGAATCATTATCATAATCTATAGTTAGACCAATTGTGTGGGTTTCTGTAATATTCAAACTATTGTCACCAAAATGACCTGCATATTTTTGAGTTCCATTCACCCCTGTTCCATTTGGGCCACTAGCTGGATCCCAGAGATTGCCTACAATTTTAGTTTTTTCTACATATGCTTGAGGAGAGCCACTTTTAACCTCCTCTACCTTAATAGTAGCTACCATTTTATTGTTGGGATCTCTAAATCTAATTTGAAGAAAGCTACCGCTTGCAGTGTTAATCTTCCATCCGTCTAATGTGATTGAAAAATTAATTTTTCCAGTTTTTAAGCCAATTCCAGTACAAAAGTTAGCAGAATATTTAGGTGTATTAGGCACATCTAATTTAACATAGCCTGAAGTGGGTGTATTCAATGTTGAATAATCCAATATCTGTGAAATATCAGTAGTGCCAGATCCTGAATAAGTGCCAGTGCTCATAGTAGTGTCACTAGTAAAATCCCATTGACCAATAATGGTTTCTTGAGATGAAAGTGAAAAAGAAATTATTGTAAAAATTAAGGTATATAAATATTTCATAATTGTTGTTTTAATTGTTAGTAATTAGTCTATGTATTGGTTTGTATCAATTTCCAACTTTGAAAGTGGAATTTTCATAACTTGAGATTCATCCTCACTAAGAGTTAGATCCCGATTTGAAACATAATGTGCAGTTCCAATTAAATCATTGTGTCTCTTGATTGTATTTGTCAAAAAGTAGTTAAACCCTCTTCTTCTATTGTGATGAAAATCTTCACCTTCACCTAAAACCTCAAACTTGTATTCATCCATAATTGCATCTCTAAATGCTTCTTTTCCTTGGGCATACTCGGGTCTTAAGGTGACACCAGCTCGATCCAACACCTCATTTAAATAAGTCATTTTTTCAGTATCTAGTCCTAACTCATTTGAAATTTCAGCAAGCATTAAAAGAAGTTCAGCATACCTGTAAATAATGATATTTTGATCATTAAATTGATTGGCATGCGAAGGTTCTTTCTCAGCAAACTTTTTAAAATAAGGGTGAGCATTCCTAAAATTATTTCTAGATCGATTTGGATAAACATTGATTACATTTCCATTAACAGCATTGTTCCATGTAGTGAGATATGTTCCATCTATCCTGGTATCATCAGGGTAAGTGGCAACATGATAATCATATACACTTGCCATAACACTAAACCAGCCAAAATGCAATCCAGCCTTAAATTTGTTAGGCGTATAATTCCTCCCCATTTGAGAGTTGTTTGCAGCTTCAGAGATTTGTAGTTCAAAAATAGATTCTGCAGTATTTTCAGGTTTACGCGAGTCAAACAAGTCTTCAAAATTTGCAACAAGAGTGTGCTTTCCGTATACCTTTACTGCTTCATCATATGCCATTTGCCAATAATCAGATTCACTTTTACCATCTTCTTTAAGAGTTGTTGAAGTGGCAAGTGTCATATAAACTTTGGCAAGTAGCATATCAGCAGCAGTACGAGTTGGATACCCAGTCCCAGCACTACCATTCATTAAATTCTGAGCCATTTTTGCATCTGAAATGATTTGAGCATAAATATCTTTCTCTGGGCTCAATGGTAAAGAAAAATTAGTTGAAGAAGGTAACTCAGTCCAAAGTGGAACGTCGCCATACAACCTCACTAAATAATAGTAAGCCCAAGCTCGTACAAAATATCCATGCCCAGATACATCATTTAATTCATTTCGTGAGCCGGTGGTTACATTATTAATAGCAGCATTACATCTTGAGATTGTCCTGTATAACCTCTCCCACAATTTATCATTATCGGTATCTGCAGTTGGTTTAAGCGACATCAAAGTCCTATTGAAGAGATTGTTTACATTGTTTCCGCCTCTTCCAGTGCCAAATGTTCCTGAGAAACCATTGACGATGAAATATCTACGCTCTTGGGCATCATAATGCGTTAGCCCTTCATAAATACCATCTCTAGCTGACTCTGCTGTTGTGACTGAGTCATAAATAGAATCATCTAAAAAAATGGGTTCTTCGTCTAACTCACATGAAGTTGCAAAAATCACAACAGAAAATGATAAAAATAATTTTAAAATTTTGTTTTGTTTTATTAGTATACTTTTCATCTTGAAAGATTTAGAAATTTACATTAACACCTATTAGAATATTTTTTGCATTTGGTGGTCCATTCCAATCAACTCCTTGGATTAGTCCAGTCCACATAAAGCTTGTAACTTCAGGGTCATAACCACTATAATCAGTCCATGTAAATAGATTTTGACCTGTTACAAATATGTTCATACTCGAAAATTTAATAAGAGTTCTATCACTGATCTTCTTCGCAGGTAGTTCCCAATTCAAGGTTATATTATTAAGCCTTAAAAAACTTCCATCCTCAATGATGGTGTCAAGCATGTATTGAATATTTTGAGTTGTATAACCTATTCTTGGATTTTGAGCATCCGTATTTGTTGGTGACCAAGAATCGAAATAGGTGTCTGGAAATACATTTCTAGTATATGTTGCTCCACCTTGACCATTAGATCCTTCAGCCATACCAAGAGTATAATTCCATCCATTGGCTATTTCATTTCCTTCAACGCCATTAAATAAAGCTGAAAGCGTAAAGTCTTTGACTCTTAAATTTAGATTAAAGCCGTAAACATAATCTGGATTAGGGTTACCAATTATAGTTGTATCTAGTCTGTCTATTGTTCCATCCTGATTTAAATCAACTATTTTAACATCACCAGCTTGTGCTCCATCAATCGGATAATCAGCTACGTCATCAGGTTGAACAAGCCCATCCGTTTTCCATCCATAAAACAATGCAGATTCTTGACCTTCCATAAATATGTTAGCAGGATGTTTAAAGATGTTTCCACGACTTATTTGTTGACCTAAATAATAAGGTTTTTCCCAGTACTCGGAGTTAATATGCAAGATTTGATTAAAAATATCTCCAGCAGGTAATCCTAAGTTTAGAATTTTTGATTTATTATGAGAAATATTACCGCCAATTGAAAAGCTAAAGTCATCAGATTCAACGAGTGAAATATCAAGACCTAATTCAACCCCTTTATTTTCTAACTCGCCTCTGTTAATAAGAATTGAAGAAAAACCTGATGATGTTGGAATTGGCGCGTTCTGTAACAAGTCTTTCGTTAGCTTCTCATAAACGTCGATAGTCGATGTCACTCTTCCGCCAAACAAATCTAAATCTAAGCCAAAGTTCAGCTGCTCTGTTGTTTCCCAAGTCAAATCTGGATTTGCAAGGTTATTTAGAATTAAAGGTACTGTTGTGCCATTGCCAGGAGACCCATAGATAGAGTCTGGATCAGAGCCATAATTTGAAAGTGTTCCATAAGGTCCAATTCCATGGTTTCCGATTTGTCCCCATCCTGTTCTGATTTTAAAACTAGAATCAGCTCCAAAATCTCTTCGGTATGCAAATGCAAAAGAAGGGAAAAATCCATATCTATTTTCTTCTTTAAACTTCGAAACTCCGTCTCGCCTAAAGCTAGCAGTAAAAATATAGTTGTTTCTCAATGTGTAGTTGATTCGACCTAGGAGTGAAAACATTTTTTGATCTCTTGCAATGTCAGCAAGAGGGGTTAATACATTTTGTCCCAAAAATGGCTGTTGGGTTGTCAGATCAAATGAATCAAAACCAGAAACAGAGTAAATAGAGTTGGTAACATCTCTAACATCATAGGTCGTTCCAAAGGTTGCATTTACACGATGTTTATTATTAAAATTCCTATTATATCTAATAAAATTATTTATTTGATAGGATAATTGATCAATAGTAGATATCTGTAATAAGCCAATATTCGTTTTACCTTGAAAGGTTGTAGGCCCATAGAATCTTCTGCGTTCTTTATCTCTTTTATTACCGCCAATCCTGAGTTCATAATTTAATCCTCTGATTGGTAACTTATACTTCAAGCTTAGGTTAGCAAAAAATCTATTTTCAATAGATTCGTCATGAAAGTCATCTACCCATGAAAATGGGTTCGCCTGATTATCCTCAGGTCCATCCAATCCCTCAGTTAGTTCTTGGTCATAAATAACTAATGGGTCTGTCAAGTCATCATATGCAACCTTGTAAACAGGCCTAAAAGACAAAATATTGCGAACAAAACTTTGATAATTTCCAATTAAATCACCACCCTCACTAAAGTCAGATTCAGAGAAAAAAGCACTGAATCTTGCATCAATTTCAAGATTTTCACTTAAGTCTTGATTTAAATTAACTCGAAAATCACCACTTTTAAATCTAGAATTATCAATAAGCCCTCTTTGATCATTTAGTCCTGCAGAAACATAATAAGTTCCATTTTCGCTGCCTCCTGAAAAAGAAGCTCCAAAATTATTGCTTTCTCCAATTTTATATATTTCATCATGCCAACTATAATATTCTGCCTGCGTTTGTAAAATCTCTGGATTGTTTCCATCATAATTTTGAATTCCATAGATTTCTCCATCTATATGCCAATGCGGGCCTATATTAGCTAACGCATTTGCAGCATTGCTATAACGAGCATAATCAATGGGCCCAAGAACATCGAGTCTTTTAGAAACCTCTCTAAATGATCGATTAAAATATGCGTTTACTATACCTTGTTTAATATCCCCTTTCTTAGTGGTAATCAAAATCACTCCGTTGGCTCCTCTAGAACCATAAATTGCAGTGGCACTTGCATCTTTTAACACCTCAATTCTTTCAATATCCCTTGGGTTAATTCCATTTAATCCACTTTGACGCTCTTGGCCAGTATTTCCACCTCCAACAGCATCAACGTCCTCGCCAGCAGATGACACAATAATACCATCTACAACATACAGAGGTTCATTGTTTCCTCGCAAACTGTTGGTCCCACGCACCCTAACACTAATGCCAGAATTTGGGTTTGCTGCGTTTTGAGTGACTTGCACACCTGAGGCACGACCTTGTAATAGCTGATCGATAGTACTTGATTGTCTTGAAATATCGTCTTCAACCTTTATTGATGCAACTGAGCCTGATAAGTCTTTTTTCAATACTGTTCCGTATCCAATTACTACGACTTCTTCGAGTTCTGAAACATCAAGTTCTAATTTGATGGTTATAGAAGTTCTGTTGGAAACATCAATTGTCTGAGGTAAAAAACCTATATAAGAGACCTCAACTTTTGTCTCATTTTCATCAAGTAAAATGGAAAAATTACCATCAAAATCAGTAATTGCCCCTATATTGCTCGAATTTAAAACCTGAACTGTTGCACCAGGAAGTGGGTTGCCGTCATTATCATAAACAACTCCACTTAGCATCTTATCTTGCGCAAACAGAAAGAAAGGAATTGAAAATAAAATTAGGAAAAGTTTTTTCATTGTTTCTTAGTTAATATTGAACAGTTACTAAATTATGATAATAATTAATCTAAATTTAAAACATTCTCGTTATTTAATATCATATTTTATTCATTTTACAAATTGTGCAATGGTCTACTTATTGATCAATAATATTTATCTTATAACTCACACATTTCATTTTTTACAATTTTTGCATCATTCTTAATATTTTAAAGCATTTTTAAAAATTATTTTTATGAAAATTATTTTTGATGAATCATTTGTCATTTATTGTTTTGTTTTTTCTAATAACTTCAGTTGTCAATAGTCAAGATTATTATGTTGATGACCAGGGTAATGACTCAAACCCAGGAAGCGAATCCTCCCCTTTTAGGACTATAAATAAAGCTATTGAATATGTGGAGGCAGGTGGAACAATTTATGTCATGGATGGTATTTATCGCGATGAAAATTCAAACACACCAATTGTTAATTTTTCAGAGGATTCTTCCAGATTAGACTCTGCAGGGAATCCCTACGTACTTAATAGTGGAATAAACTTAAACAATCCACATGTGGTTACAATTAATAAATCTGGAAATCCAGAGGATGGATATATTACAATAAAAAATTATCAAAATGATCGTCCCAAAATTATTTTTGATGGCCAGGGAGGTATAAAACTTGGTAAAGATGATAATAATGAGGGAGTGAGTTATGTTATCGTTGAAGGGTTTGAAGTAGAGGGTCCTTCTCAGTCTATAGATTACAATAAGGCAATTATGAATCGCCGGTATAAAGTAACATTGCACGAAAATCCTGATAATTATAGTGATTTTGATGATACTGATGGGGATGGTGATCGTGAGCAAATCATAAAACATAACCTAAATTATTTTTCTGGTAAAGGAATTTGGGGTGGTTACGATTCGCATCATCACATTATAATTAGAAATAATATTGTACACGATACACCTGGATCTGGTATTAGGTTCAATGACAGCGATCATATACTCATAGAAAAAAATACAGTTTTTAATACTACTTGGTGGACTCCATCAGCTTCTAGTGGAATTGTCTTTGCCGAAACAACTGCAGCTGCAGATGATAATGGTACAGATGCTAAGATGATAATGCGTGGTAATACAGTTTTTAACAATTGGAATCGAATTCCTTTTTTTATGACATCTTTACCTGAAAACGGACAGCCACCAAGTGGCGGTTATGGAGATGCTGATTATTCAACTATTTTAGATGGTCAAGGGATATATGTAACGAGAAGCGACCCAAATTATAATGGAACATTTTTGTTTGAAAACAATCTTTGTGTAAATAATGGCAAAAATGGAATCAATTTTGACAGGTCAAATGGAAGCTCTGCATTGATTAGAAACAACACAGTTTATTTTAATGGTGTTCATGATTTAGTACAAGATATTTCAGAAAGTGTAGAAGGTAATCCAAGGCATGGTGGTCAAAAAGTTGCAGGAATTAAAGCTAATTTCGTCAAAAATGTAACAGTTGTAAATAACATTGTTGAAACTAGATTTAGTAATTATTCAGCATTAGAGCTACCCAACGTTACTGGGACTAGAACAGTAAGTAATAATATTTTCGTTTTAGGGTCTATTAGTTGGGGAGCAAGCAATCCGACAAATAACCAAGAAGATTCACCACAATTTGTTAATCCAAAGTCATTGTCAGATGATGCTACAACTAGTATGGATGAATGGGAAAACTATTTGGATGGTACCGATTTTTCACTTTTACCTTCTTCTCCCGCGATTGATGCCGGTGATCAAAATAATGCACCAAAAACAGATATTAATGGTTATCCAAGACCTGGTACTGGATATTATTTCTCGAGTTTTGAAAATTCATTTGATGGATGGACCGTTTGGACAAATGGTAATGATACAAATCAGAACAATACAATTGAGTTAAGTGCAGCATTTGCAAAAACTGGCAGTAAAAGTATTATATCCAAAAACAGAACAAAAGATTTCCATAGTCCAAAATATGTAATTGGTAACAAATTAGAAGTTGGAGAGACTTATTCATTTTCTGTTTGGGTAAAACTCCCCACTGGATCAAATGAAGGCACTGCTGAATTAAAATTAAGGGAGATTATTGATGGAGTTGGAACTTCTATTTCTTTGATGACAAACGATGCGCCTGTTCTTATCAACAATAATTTATGGACTCAGTTAACCGCAGATTATACCCATAATCAGATGGACAGTGATAGTTTTTTCTTTGTGAAAGGACCACCTGTTGTTAGTGGAGTCGGCGTTGATTATTTTATCGATGATTTTTCGTTGTTACCATCATACTACCCAGCTATTGATTTTAATTCAATAGGTGAAACAGGCACTACTGTTGACATTGGAGCATATGAATATGTAAATTCTTCACTTAGCATCAATGATTGGGTTAATGAAAAAAACTCACAAAATAGCATTACACTTTTCCAAAACCCTGTTTTTAACGAGCTAGTATTGATCAATTTGGATTTAGAATCTGAAATCCAAATTTTTGATATTATGGGTCGGAAATGTGATGTAAAAGTTTTTCCTGATCCAGAGCTACAAAGTGTTAAAATTGATTTATCACACTTGGTACCTGGAACTTATGTTGTTCAAATATTTTCTGAAAAAGGAATGGCCAAAAGCTTAAAAATTATGAAACAATAGTTGGCCTAAAGCTGAGATACACTAGCTAGTAAAGTACATCAATATTCCAATTACAATTGCAACTAATACAACCGATAATACAACATCAATTGTATCATAGGACCCTTTGTTTTCGAGTTTATGTTCTTTGGTGAGTGTTCCAAATGATAACCCAGAAATTCTTTTGTAATCCGGAGGACTAGTGGCTAAACTTACCGATATACAAAGGGCTACAGAAAATAGAAACATAAATATGGCCATGTGAGCAAAATTAATTGTCGCAAATCCATAAAGCAAGTTATCATTGATTAGGCCAGCTGAAATATCGGCTTGATAATATATCTCAGAAGAAAGTCGTAATACAAGAAGAACCAAACCTGCGATAAGTGTAGAAATAGCAGCTTGCGCATTTACTCTTTTCCAAATGATACCAAGTAAGAAAACAGCAGTTACAGGAGGAGCTATATAGGATTGTACATTTTGTAAATATTGATACATTACACCTCCTCCCATTCGTTCCATGATTGGAATCCATACGATACCCAATATAACGATAATTGCTGTTGCAATTTTTCCTGTAGTCAACAATTCTCTTTCTGACTTTTTTGGCTTTAATTTTTTGTAAATATCTATTGTGAAAATTGTCGAGCAAGAGTTAAAAACTGATGCCAAAGAGCTCATAAGTGCTGCCATCAGTCCCCCTGCTACGAGGCCTTTTAGCCCCACCGGTAGCAGCGTCTTGACAAGCATCGGAAAGGCACGATCGGCCTTCTCAATTGCAAATACTTCAGGGTCTTGAATGCTCAGTGCAAAGGCAATAATTCCAGGTATTAAAAAGATAAGTATTGGTAATAGTTTCAAATAGGCCCCAAAAATGGCACCTCTACGACCAATTTTGATGTTATGTGCAGCCAGCGTTCTTTGAACAATATATTGGTCTGTACACCAATACCAAATCCCGACAATTGTTCCCCCTATCAACAAGCCTGTCCAAGGAAAATCTGGATCAGACATTGGTCGCCACATATTGAAATGATCAGGACTGACAGCACGAACAGTGTCTTGCAATTCATTCCATCCCCCAACTTCTTGAAGACCCAAAAAAGTGATGACGATTGACCCTAGAATTAGAACAATTGTCTGAAGGGTTTCTGTGTAAATTACTGCTTTCATACCTCCAATGACTGTGTATATTCCAGTAAAAAGAACAACTCCTATTGCTCCATACCAAAAAGGAATTCCCAATAATTCAGAAACAACGATTCCACCAGCATATATAGTTACAGACACTTTAGTTAGCACGTAAGCAAGTAGAGAGAAAACAGACAAGAACCACCTGGATCTACTATCAAATCGCTTTTCCAAAAACTCTGGCATTGTAAAAGCGCCGCTTCTAATATAAAAGGGTAAAAACAACCACCCAAGAAGGAGTACGATCCATGCGTGCAACTCGTAGTGAGCCATGGGAGTACCTGATTCAAATCCTGTACCAGCCAAACCAACTACGTGTTCAGATCCAATGTTGGAAGCAAAAATAGAAGCTCCTATCACAAACCATCCCACGTTTCGACCCGCTAGAAAGTAATCTTCTGTGTTTATATTTTTTTGTAAAACCACCCAAACAGCAACTGCAATAAGTGCCAGGAAATAGATTCCTAATACAATCCAGTCTAAAGTCTCTAATACTGAAGTCATAATTTATATGTTTTGATTGATAATATTTTCTAATCTTTCTTGTTTTCCACTTATTGCTAGAATTGAATCTGCATTTAATGCGAATTCATATAGGTCTGGCAATTGCAATTTACCTTTTTCAAAATCTCTTCCTTTTAATTGATTAAACGAATCGTATCTGTGGTCCACAATTTTTGAAAAAGATGGATCATTAATAATTTTATCAGCAGCAATTAACCCTCTAGCAAAGGTATCAGCACCTCCAATATGAGCAAAAAACAAGTCCTCCAGATCTGTTGAATTACGTCTAATTTTTGCGTCAAAATTTACACCACCACCCTGCAAGCCACCTGCTTTTAGAAAAACAATCATGGCACGAGCAGCCTCCTCAATGCTGTTGGGAAATTGGTCAGTGTCCCAACCATTTTGATAATCCCCTCTATTGGCGTCTATACTTCCAAGCATACCATCATTTGCAGCTACTGCCAATTCATGCTCAAAGGTGTGTTGGGCTAGTGTTGCATGATTGACCTCAATATTCAATTTGAAATCATCTTGCAGTCCATATTTATGAATAAACCCAATTGAAGTTGCAGCATCAAAATCATATTGGTGTTTCGATGGCTCCATTGGTTTAGGCTCGATGAAGAAAGTCCCTTTGAATCCTTGACTTCGAGCATAATCTTTAGCCATGGTTAGAAAACGGGCCATGTTATCTAATTCTCTGCCCATATCGGTGTTTAACAAACTGATATAACCTTCTCTCCCACCCCAAAACACATAGTTCTCACCACCAAGTGCGATGGTGGCATCAATGGCAGTTTTTACCTGTGCTCCTGCATGAGCTACAACATTGAAATCGGGGTTTGTTGCAGCCCCATTCATATACCTTGGATGAGAAAAACAATTGGCTGTTCCCCACAGTAATTTTATTCCAGTCTCCGCTTGTTTTTCTTTTAGATAGTCAGTGATTGCAATCACTCTTTTTTCCGACGCTAGCAATGTTGATGCCTCTTGAACCAAATCATAATCATGGAAACAGTAATAATCAAACCCCATTTTTGAGATAAACTCAAAGGCTGCATCTGCTTTGTCTCGAGCTGCTTGAACTGGATCTGTTGCCTTATCCCATGGGAAGTTTTGTGTTCCTGCACCAAATGGGTCAGTTCCCTGGCCACAGAAGCTATGCCAATAGGCAATAGCAAATTTGAAGTGATCACGCATCGTTTTTCCGGCCACGATTTGATCAGGATTATAATATTTGAATGCAAATGGATTGTCAGATTCGCTTCCTTCAAATGGTATTTTGTTTATATCTTTAAAATACTCAGTGTTGGCCATTGGTTTTAGTTTTGTGAGTTAATCATTTTTTCAAGTTCATTTGTCCAGTTGGAAAATGCCATCTCGTATTTAGATGAGTCTTTTTCTGGTATAAAACTCTTAAAGTAGTCATTTTTGGTGCTCATTTTCACAAAAGCATCTAGGTCTTCAACATTGGTAGAAGACGCTCTAGCAGCACCAATTGCGCCAGTGGTGTTGTACAATTGTATTTCTTTCCCAACCAATGTAGCAATTGTTTGGCTAAATACATCAGATTGAAAAAGATTATCATTTCCAGCTTTGATTAAAGTTAAATCAAAATTGTCATTTTCAATAAATTTAATTCCATAAACAAACGAAAAGGCAATTCCTTCAAGGGTTGCTCTACACATAGACCCAAAGTCATGCTGATTGAGATTTAAATTTAGATATCTAGCATTTAAATTTTGATTATTGAGCATCCTTTCGGCTCCATTTCCAAAAGGATAAACCAGTAATCCGTCAGATCCAATGTCCTGTTTTGCTGCCAATTGATTCATTTCCTCATAACTATTGGCACCAGTGTTATTTTTCATCCAACGATATTGAATTCCTGCTCCATTGATGCAAAGCAGCTTACCAACAATAGGAGATTCTTTGGAATAGTTGATGTGAGCAAAATGGTTAATTCTTTGATGTTCTTTCGATTGCAGCTTTTTTGTCAATGCATAGACTACTCCAGAAGTGCCGCCAGTTGCAGCAACTTCTCCTGGATAGATAACATGCAGCGAGAAAGCATTGTTGGGTTGGTCTCCAGCGCGATATGTAATCGGGGTTCCTTCCTCTAAGCCACTTTCTTCTGCTCCCTTTTTGTTCACCAAGCATTGTGTCACAAAATTGGGAACGATTGTCGGAGTCATCGAGGAATCGATATTATAATAATCGAAAAGCCATTGGGCAACCTCTTGGGACTTGAAATCCCAAATCGTACCTTCAGAAAGACCATTGATCGTCGTTGTCATTTCTCCACTAAACCTGTAAGCGATATAATCTCCTGGCAACATGTATTTATGCATCTTTTCATAAATGTGGGGTTCATTTTCTTTGACCCACTTTAGTTTGGATGCTGTAAAGTTTGCAGGGCTATTGAGCAAGTGATCCATGCATTTTTTTGCACCCAAATCTCGATATGCCTTTTCTCCAATCGAAACTGCCCTACTGTCGCACCAAATAATTGAATTTCTTAAACAGTCACCCGATTGATCAACAACAACTAATCCATGCATTTGATATGCAATTCCAATTCTTTGGACTTGACTAGCGTCAACCCTACTGTTTTGCAATAATTTTTTTATAGCAATACAAACGATTTTCCACCAATGATTTGGATCTTGCTCTGCCCATGACGACTGAACACTTATCATTTCCATTTCATCTTTTGGCTCTTGCACAAAAGCGATTTTTTTCCCCGTAAGGGTTTCAGTCAAAGCAGCTTTTACTGACGAACTTCCGATATCTAAGCCTAAACTAAACAACGATATAATATTTATTAAAATCTAAAATCAGAACCAAAGTATGTTTTAATAGGGTCAATACTTCCATCACTATTGTGATCAAATGTCGTAAACTTTACATTTCTTAGATGTGTTTTTCCTGACAATTCTGTGTCATGATAGAAAAAATACCATTGGTCAGCAACCTTTAATGTTGAGTGATGGTTTGTCCATCCCTGTACAGGCTCATGCATTGTTCCCTGATAGACAAATGGGCCATAGGGGTTATCACTTGTTGCATATGCGATTAGATGTGTGTCTCCCGTAGAATAGGACATATAATACACACCCTCATGTTTGTGAATCCAAGGCGCTTCAAAAAAGCGACGCTCCAGGTCTTTGGTCAAAATTGGATTTCCATCTTTATCAATGATGTCGATTGTTTGTACCTCTTCAGAAAACTCTAACATATCATCTGAAAGCTTAGCCATTCGAGGCATAATCGAAGGTGCATCTGGCACTCCTAAATCCTTTAAAGAACCATTCTTGTCATAGGAACCACTTTCCCATCTTTGGAGTTGGCCGCCCCAAATTCCACCAAAATACAAATATGCTGCACCATCATCATCTACAAAAACTGCAGGATCGATACTATAGCTTCCTTTCATAGGTTCGGGTTGTGGAGTGAAAGGGCCCTCTGGACGATCACTAACAGCCACACCTAATTTGAATATATTGTCCTTATCCTTTGCAGGATAATAAAGGTAATATTTTCCATTTTTAAATGCTGCGTCAGGTGCCCAAAACTTACTTTCTGCCCACTCTACATCATCAACCGATAGCGCTACAGGGTGAACTGTCACATCACTCCCATCTAAATTCATTGATAAAACATGATAATCAATCATATTAAAATGATTTCCACTATCATCCTCGATACCTCCTGACTCAATATCGTGTGATGCATAGATATATATTCTGTTTTCAAAAATATGTGCTGAGGGGTCAGCTGTAAAAATTTCAGAAACCAAAGCACTGTTTTTAAAATCTGTATTTAAATTGTTGCTTTCATTTAGTTGAGACCCTGAGTTATTAATACAAGAAACAAGAAAAAAAAGAGAGAATAACGAGATGAATATTTTTGTTGAGTGAGTTTTCAATAGCATAGTTTATTGTTTATTTCCATAAACTTATAATTATGTGCTGATGTATTTTATAAATATTTAACCAAAAAATGATACAACAAATTCAAACTGTTATTCAAAAAAATATCTAATAATGGGATGGTATATAGTCGGTACTCGACAATGTAAATTCAGATTCTTTTTTGGGGTTATTCCATTTCGAAGATCTATCGAGAGGATGTAATGTTGGCTTAATTATCGGCATCTTATACTGGATAAGAATATCATTTTGGTTGATCATCCAGTCTCGTAATACTGCCGATAACTTTTTCTTAATAGTCAATAAACTTTCATCCTTGGCCAGGTTTACGTGTTCGTAGGGATCTACTTCTAAATCGTAAAGCTCCTCAAATGGTACATTCGCAAACTGATTAGCTCCACGCTCAATAAAATAATTGATATACTTATTCGGCCCAAGATTATCTTGAACAAATTCTTTGGAATTGAAGTTAACAATATATTTATATCGCTTATCACGAACAGACCTCGAAGGGAAAACATAACATTTTTGTATGTTTTGACGCGTTGCGATTCCAAAAATATAATCGCGAAAAGAAATATTATTATTCTGTATCATAGGCATCAAGCTTTTCCCATCAAGACTCTCAATTTTTTTTCCGCCTGAGACTTCAACTATCGTCGGAAGAATATCCACAATAGAAACGAGATTGTCATTTGTTGTGTTGGGAGCAATAACCTTGGGCCATCGGAAAACCATTGGTATTTTAAGGCCTGTTTCCCGAACGCTCCATTTTCCTTTCAACCCATGATCTGAAATATATACAAAAACAGACTCGTCCAAATCTGATACAGTTTCAAGCATATGTAAAACTCTGCCCAATTGAGCGTTGTCATCCTCAATATTTTGATAATACCCTGCTTTGTAAGCACCAATTTTTGAGGAGAACCCTTTTGATGTGGGGTCATAGTCCAAGGGCTTATTGTTATAAACATTTGATTTTGGAAATGGACCATGGGGCAAATCAGAAGAGAAAATAATACAAAGTGGTTTTTGGGCATTAGTAATATAATCTTCAACTTTATTGATTGGAATGCCTCTGTCACTATTAGTTGGGAAATAGCGAGTCCAATTAAAAACCGAATTTGGCTTGATGTGACCCTTGCCAGCAAGTACGACTTCATATCCTAATTCAGACATAAAATCATTGATGTCCTTAACATTTCTGACAGGAAGATGGTTTGCAAAGCAACCATTTTTCATGGGGTAGAGTCCTGTAAACAACTGAGATCTGCTGGGTGCACAAACCGCCTGCGTGGTATATGCATTGGAAAAACGCAAGCCTTCCTTGACTAAACGATCAAAATTTTGTGTTTTCACTTGACTATTACCTAATATTTCATAATCCCAACTATTTTGATCGTCAGCTATATAAATAAAAATGTTTGGTTTTGAATCAGAAGCATATTGAGCAAACGCATTTATAGAGATCGAGAAAAGAAGAATTAACAGTTGGTTTTTGTAAGTAGTAGCCATCCGCAGATTTATTTTTTATTATTGATTAAACATAGTAATTTTAATTCATCATTTTGTTTAAATTATAACTTTTATTTCATAGCTTATTTAAAATAATATATTACAATCAAAGTTTTGATTCAATTTTTATAGTAGATTTACCTTATGATTCCAATTGTTTTATTTACTATATCCACAGTCTTTTTTGCTCAAGTTCATGCGCAAGAACCTTCATTTTTATTTGTAAAGACAAACCCAGATATAGGGAATCGTGCCATAACTAGTATTATAACCGATTCCAATGATTATATGTGGATTGGAACCTATGGTGGAGGTTTGATGCGTTATGATGGGTTGAGTATTGAGACTTACAGGCATGATAGATTTTCTACATCCTCTATTTCGAACTCTACAATTCATGATTTGGTTTACAAAAAAAATCAAGGCCTTTGGATTGCTACTCAAAACGGTATTAATTTATTTAATCCTACTGACGAGTCTTTTACATTATTTAATCCAGTATCAGAAAGCACTTCTTTTCATGCTCTTTGCCTAATAGATAAAGACATTCTTGTCGTAGGAACACATCAAAGAGGTTTATATTTTTTCAATACAAACAATAAAACTTTTGATAAAATTAGGATTCCTGAGTCGATTGATGAGAATGGACTTCTTATTAATGATGTCATTGTTGACCAATTGAATCGTGTCTGGGTTGGATCGAATTATGGTGTATTTATTGTTGATAGAAATACACAAAAACTGAATCGAGCTTCATATCAACTTTCAAAAAGATACGATTTAAGCAATGTTGAAGTGATCAGTCTTGCAAACGATCGTTTTGGAAATATTTGGATCGGAACAGCAGAAGATGGTCTCTTTAAGGTTTTTCAAGGAAGCGCAAATAACTTTGAATTAGAGCATTATAAAATTACATCAAAAAGGATTTTTTCAGTACAAGAATATAATAACGAATATATGATAATGGGGACTGAAAACGATGGGTTATTTTTTGTATCGTATGATGGCAAAGTATTAAAAAGGTATTTAAAAGAAAAGGGGAATGCATTCGGTATTCAGTCCAACTCCATTTGGTCTATTTTATGTGATGCAAAAAATCGTATTTGGTTAGGTTCTTATGACCAAGGTATTGTCAAGTTTGATCCCAATCACTTTAAATTTAATTTTTTACAAAACAATGTAGAAAGTGATATAAGTGCTTTTCCATTATCTATTTCATCAATTATTAAAGACAAACAAGATCGATTGTGGTTTAGCTCTGTGGATAATGGTGTGTTTATTTATGACTCATCCAATGATGAATATATCCATCTAAACGACCCTAAAAATAAAATTGCAAAGGGCCTAAGTAGTCTTGACATCACTTCTTTATTTATTGATAGCCAACAAAATATATGGATTGCTTCGTGGTATAATGGATTATATGTATTAAAAAAAGGGAGGAAGAATTTTATCAATATCAACACAGATTCTGCTCCGCATAAATTAACTTCAAACAGGGTTGTTAGTTTTTCGGAAGATTCAAATGGAGTAGTTTGGATTGGTACTTTTTTAGGTGGCTTACATTCCTATGATTTAAAGGCTGAGAAATTGACCCATTATAATGATGACCAGTTTATTGACCTTGAACTTGATAAAGGGAATATTAGAAAGATAATTGTAGATACATACGACAACGTATGGCTTGGAACACGTAAAGGTCTTTTTAGGTATAAATCAAAAACAAAATTTATTACCTCAATCAATGAAAAAATTGAAAGTGTGATCAAGAATTCTGGTTCTAATTTGATTGTTTTTTCAATTTATGAAGACATAAATAATAAAATATGGATTGGAACAGATGGCTATGGCTTGCTTAGTTACTCGCCAAATGAAGACAAAATCACTTGGCATGGAGAGGGAAAAGAAATTAGAAATATGTCCATTAATGCAATCACACAAACCTATGATGGATCATTTTGGTTAGGAACAGATAATGGTTTAATCCGATATAATAGTGATACAGATAAATACAGAGTTTTTGACAGAAGTGATGGATTGTTGAACAATAATATTAATCGGAATTCATTCTACAATGAGCAAAACATACTTTATTTTGGAACAATTGGGGGGATAAATTTCTTTAACCCTGCAGAAATTCCCAAAAATGAAAGTTTACCGAAGATTACATTTCAAAAGCTTAAAATTTCAAATAATGAAGTAGGTGTTTCAAAGAATTCCCCTCTCAAAAAAGCACTCAATCAATTAGACACCCTAATCCTAAAACACAATCAATCATCGTTCTCAATCGACTATATCGGGGTTAGTCATACCCGATCTGAAAAAAACAGCTATGCTTATATGCTTGATGGTTTGGATGATGATTGGAACTATGTTGGACAACAACGATCAGCAAATTATACTAATATCAAGCCTGGAAACTATGTCTTTAGGCTTAAAGCTGCCAATAATGACGGCTATTGGACTAATAAACCAAAAACAATTTTTATAAAAGTACTCTCACCTTGGTGGCTTAGTTGGTGGGCAAAGATTTTATATGTTATCACTTTTATTTCGCTAGGATATTACATCTATAGATTAATTATCCTCAGAATTACTGAAAAAAGAAAGGCAGATCTTGAACGAGGTCAGCGGAAACAAAATGAAGAATTGAATACTAAGAAAATTCAATTCTTTACCAATATATCGCATGAATTTAGAACTCCTTTGACACTAATTTTGAACCCTTTAGAGTCTTTAATCAGAGATAAGCACATTACCAATCTTCCGAGCGAAATTGTTGATAAGCATAAAATCATACATCGCAATACAAAGAGATTAAAGCGTCTTATTGATGAACTCATGGATTTTAGAAAAATGGAGTTTAGTGAGCTTAAAGTTAAAATTCAAGAAGTTGATTTGGTGAAAATCATGACAAACATTTCCTCTAACTTTATTGAAGAAGCTAATTTTCGAAATATTGATTTTCAAATTGATTATGAAGAATCACTACCAAAACAGCTAATGGTTGACATATCCATGTTTGATAAAATTCTTTTTAATTTATTGTCTAATGCTTTTAAGGCAACAAGAGAAAACGGGAAAATAAGAGTCAAAGTATCATATCACAATCAAGGGATAGTGTTCCCATTAATTGATGAGAATAATGCGCAAAGTGGATTCGAATTTGACATTACCGATACAGGCATAGGTATCAACAAAAAAAACTTGAAAAATATCTTCGATCGTTTTTATCAGGGTGAAGAAAATAATGAACTGTATTACAGTGGCACAGGGATTGGCTTAGAAGTTGTCAAGAAATTTGTCGATTATCACAAGGGTAAAATTGTAGTGAAAAGTGAACAGGGTATTGGAACATCTTTCAAAGTATTCATCCCTGATACTAAAATTCAATTTTATGAAAATCAACAGCTTGTTAACGGTAAAAAATTATCACAATTACAATCGAAAAATTTGAAAAGCTCTGCTGAAGAACAACCTTTAGTAAAAACAAAACTTTCTGAACGCAACACAATATTAATCGTTGAAGACAATATGGAATTGCGCGAGTATCTGAAATTTGAATTAAAAAGTTTGTACAAAGTTATTGAGGCGCCTAATGGAAAAAATGGTTTAGAAATAGCTAGGAAAAACAAACCAGATATTATTATTGCCGATGTAATGATGCCAGAAATGGATGGCTTCCAAATGACAAGGTTATTGAAGTCTGAAAAATCTACAATGAATATTCCTGTCGTTATGCTGACAGCAAAAGTAGGAGAGAGTGACAGAATACATGGAATCGATTCAGGGGCTGATATTTATCTTAAAAAGCCATTTAGTATTGATCTTTTGAAAACCCATTTACTGCAACTCATTAAGTCAAAAGAAAGATTTTATGAGACCTATTTTAATAGTCTGGACTTGGAAATAAATGCGACAGGGGGTAACAAAAAAATTCTTGCAGATGTCATTCATATCATAAACGAAAACCTATCGAAAGAGGATTTATGTGTTCAAGATATCGCTGATGAACTTGCTCTTAGCCGAAGTAAATTATATCGGAAAATTAAAGAATTGACTGGGAAATCTGCTAATGAAATTATTCGCAAGATGAGGTTGGAAAAGTCAAAAGAACTTTTAGAAATAACTGAGATGACCATTGGAGAAATATGCTATAAGGTTGGTTTTTCATCACCATCTTATTATACCAAAAGATTTAAAGAATATACAGGGTTGATTCCTAAAGAATATAGATTACTAAACAAGGAGAAAAAAGAATTATTTATTGTAAAATGAACAAAAAGTATCTTAGAGAAATGAATGGGTATTTTTTAGCATTCATCTCCTTATTGATTTTTATGTCACTCTCCTTGAACGCACAAAAGAATATTCCTGTTTCGGGTAAGGTGATTGATGACACTGGCTATGAAATTCCCTTTGCAGCGATTGGTATTGTGTCTAAAAATATAGGAACCACTTCAACAGAAGATGGAACTTTTTATTTTCAAATTTCAGATGCTGAATTGAAAGACACATTGAGTATTTCATCGCTTGGTTTTTCTACCTACAAATTGCCTATATCAGAAATCGTGAAAAATAAAAAAATGGTTTTTATTCTGGAAGAAAAGACAACATCATTGAATGAAGTGGTTGTAAATTCAACCTCATTTAATGTTCGAAAGGCCTTAAAAAAATTGAAAGAAAACACTCTGAACAAAAACCATGAGTTGGATTTACTTTATAGACGTTGGTCTGTAGAGGATAATACTTGCAGGTTTCTAATCGAGCAAAACATAAAGGCGATTGATCGAGGGCCAAGCTCCATTCTAAATAAATTTTCGATTGAAAACACAAGAACATCAGCAGATTATAGATTTGTTAAGAATGAGCAAAAATTACATGCCTTAAAATATATGGAATACAACAATCCTTTACGCAAAGGAATAAATGTAAAATCCTATAAATGGGACACGATTGGGGACAGCACATACGATGACGAGGATGTAATCATTGTTCAAGGGGTTATTGATGGACAGGAAACTATTAAGTTATATATTGGACTAGACAGTTCTAAAATTTTTAGACTAGAAATGCAGAAGAAACCTAAAGTTGGTAAATCATTAACTGCTACCTACATATATAAGAACAATAAAGCTGATAAACTTTACTTAAGCTATCACCAAAGAGAATGGAAAGGTGCATCAAAGCTTACCGAAAACATAAGACGTGCAATGATAAGTGCATCAAAAACACCTCCTCTTTACATTCCGATTGCTTATCGACATGAAGTTTATGTCCTTGATTTGGTTGAAAATAAATCTTTGTTTCAGACCGGGGAGAGTGTTTCGAATTTGGATATGTCAAATTATGCGCCAAATTATGACGAAGCATTTTGGAAATCGTTGAGTATGCCACCTGAGACAAAATTTTATCGCAAAAATATAGAGGAGCTTGAGGGAATTTATGGAGTTTCCTTGGAAGATCAGTTCAAGTATGCTAACATTAGAAATTAAAACTTACTTCTGAAGTTTAATTTTGATCACACCATCATATTCTTTTTTATGATCAAAAGAAAATTTATAGAGTTTGTTACTAACTGTAATGGTTCCATTGTATTGACCATAAAAACCTGTAAAATGAAACTCTTCGTTGAAATTGATATCTTTTTCAATAGTTGTAGTCCAAGTTTCTTTAATTAAGGTTTTTAGGGTGTAAAATGCTTTTTTAGGTTGCAATTCTTGATCCAAAATACCACCCGCATGTCCTCTCCAAGCATTTCGATCTGTCAAATTCCACATTGTCACAGAGCTCACACTTGGCTTGCTAAATAAAAGCGTATATAAGTCTTTGATGTATGCAGCTTGATAGTTCTCTCTTTCTTCGAGGCTTGGCAACGTCAATTGTTTACCTTTCATTCTAGACTCTTCTCTTTTTTTCAAAAAAACTTGATGATCTTTCCAGTCATTAAAAAGCTTAGAACTCGTAACAGTAACCTCTGTAAATTGTATTTCTTTGCCAAGAGGGTCAAATGAATGTATCAGATCTATGAGTTCCTGCTCATCTAGTACGTTGTCAATCGTTTGCATATGCGCTTGCATTCCAATCGCCTGATAACCAACTCCTTTCTCAATAAAAAATTCATTCAACTTAAAAAATTCGGGGTCTTTAGGGTGATAATGGTTATTGGTGTATATCTTAGACGAATCGACTTCATTCACAAAATTATATAATTCGAGCATTGCAGGGTAAATCCCACCCCTGTGTTTTATCCATCGAGTGACACCACTTGGGGTTACATGATCCTTGAAAGGTGCAACAGCCTCATTGTATACATCCCAATATTTAATTTCTGGGTATGTAAGGATCAAGTCTTTAATTCGCTTATATATAATTTTTTCTAGCTCCTCAGGATTATTGTTGTTAATGACCCATTTTGGAAGTGATTCATGCCAAAGTAAAGGGTGACCTTT
Source organism: uncultured Bacteroidota bacterium (assembly GCA_902619855.1). Taxonomy (GTDB): domain Bacteria; phylum Bacteroidota; class Bacteroidia; order Flavobacteriales; family Flavobacteriaceae; genus UBA724. Next base: position 3,254 of record CACNGE010000015.1, on the reverse strand, counting down.
AATTTTCATTTTGTTTCTGACCGCCCAAGCTATTTTATCATCCATCCTCTTATTAAAACCACTGAGACCTCTTTTTTCATCTCTAGCGCCCCAATAAAAACCTAAAGTAACGAAATTAAAAACCTCTGAAACTCTTTGCCTGTATATGTCTTGATATGCTGTTCCTTCAAAGGGTCCCTCTTGAGTCATTGAAACGCCAAAGTTAAATGCATGATTTGCTAATTCGAGGTTCAAATTCGCAGATTCACTCTTCTGATCATCCAAAACAAAAAGGAGTTTAGCCTTCCCTTTTCGATATGTATCGATACGTTCATTAGCACCTTCCAATTTCCATGGAACATGCACATGATATTGTTGAGATTTTACAACAAAGCAAATCAAAAATATTACAATTAATAGGCGGGCTTTATTCATAAATTAGTGTTTATTTTAACACAAAACTATCAAAAGCTTTACTGCTGAAGTAGAAGTTATTAGTCATAATTTATAATGAAATGTGATTTTAGTCAAGTGAGCTGAAAAAATCCCAAACATCATTCCATAGCGATGAATATTCCCTAGCAATATTATGTCCAGCTCCCTTAACGACCAGGAATTTCACAACTACATTATCGTCACAATCAGAATATGTGTATAAAATTATTTGTTCAGTTTCCTCAACAACTATATTTTGGTTACAATTAAAATTATTAGCCCACTTTTTTGCGCTATCAGAGGCACTCAAAAACGGATGCCCAAGTTTCAATCCTCCGTCAATTGGAATTAATAAATCTTGGTCGCCATTTACCTGAAAAATTGATAAAGGAATTGCGTTTGACTTTATTTCTGTTCGCTCAGTCAACTGTGATGCGATGGGTGCAATTGCTTTTAACCTTTTGTTGACACCTCCCATCACATTCACAATACCTGAGCCATTGGAATTCCCCACTGCAAAAATCTTATTCTCATCTACATTTGAATAGGAGAGCAAAGTGTCTATAATGTTGGAAATAAATGCAATGTCATCTGTAGTAGAGGGTTCTTGACCTAAATTCCATGAATTGAGATATCCTTGTGGATAAACGCCAATAAACGCACCCGAATTTGTGAATTTATAAAGGGGCTGTACCCAATTTGTGTTTGAGCCCCCTCTGCCATGGAAAGCAATCACAATGGGATATAGTTTTAGATGATCAGTGTCTGCAGAGGTTTCAATGATTACAGGACGACTAATCATATTACCATCAATTTGTTGCTCGAATAAAATTGTTTTTGATGTAAGAATTTTATCTTCCAGTGATTGGGAGTTGATTTCAGATTGTTTGCATGATAATACACCGAACAACAAAATGACATACAATAGTTTGGTTTTCATTATTTTACAGATCTATATTCAACCCAATCAAAGTCAGCATATCCAGTGCTCATTTGCCCATTGCTCGTCGTATACAAACCAATATGTGCACCGGTATATCCATAACTCAACAAATGATCTACAGCTGTTTCTGCAAACAACTGGAAATCGTCATTTTTTAGAGAATAATAAAATCGATAATTATTTTGATATGATTTTATTTTTAACTGAATTGGCAGTGTAGATTTATAGTCAATTATTTTTGAGGCAATACTTGTTTCTACATTATTCATAAGTTTTAGCTCAAGAAAAATATCTTCATTAAGCTGCTTGATCGTAAGGCTCAAAAAATTATTGTCTTTTTGTACGATAGCAATGCCTGACTCGTCACTGTCGCTTGAGGGAAAAAAATTCATTTTCGCTTCAAAACTGAAATCACTTTCAGTTTGCTTGATTCCAATAAAATTTGCGCGTTTTCTCTCTTGCAATTTGTTAGGATTGGTGTAAACTCTTAAAGAACCAGGATTGCTTACCAAATCAAACATATTTTGCATTGGCACTCGTCTGTGGTTCCATGCAAGACCTAAATTTGTTTCATTGAAGTCATCAACATAAAAAGTCTCTCTGTTTTGGATGCTTTCACTAAAAATAACCGGATTATTTTTCAGAATCTTTCCAGACTGAGGAGCAATTACAGGCCATACTATTTTTCTTTCTTTCCAATCATAGGGCTCTCTTTCCCAAGAAACAGGAGCAATAAAAGTTTCTCGTCCCATATTTGACTTACGCCTCACATCTCCTCGAACTCCAAGCATAACAATATACCATCTACCATCCTCAAGTTCAACTAAATCACCATGCCCAGTACTATGTACCCAGTTGTCATAAGATAAATGCCTTGAGCTAAAAATGGGATTACGCTCATTTGCTGTGTAAGGTCCTGTGATTTTATCACTCACAGCTACCATGATAGAGTGATTAAAAGAAGTGCCTCCTTCGGCGATTAATAAATAATAGTTGCCATCTTTTTTATATATATGAGGTCCCTCTGCCCAAACTCCTCCACATGCACCCCTCCAAGCAAAAAAACGCTGACCGATAAGTTGAAAATTATTTGGATTTAATTCTTGTATCCATATTTCTGTTTCACCAGAAAAAGATGGATCAAATGGTTGATGATTTCCTGCATACCAAAGCCTGCCATCATCGTCAAAAAAGATATCAGGATCTATGCCAGGTGCCCCTCTAATGACAATTGGATTTGACCATGGTCCTTCCGGTTTTGGGGATGTAATGATAAAGTTGGTAGCGGTTGCTCGTTGTTTTATTTCATCGTAATAAACATTAGTTGTAATGATATAATACTTTCCATTATGAAAACGGATGGTAGGCGCGTGTATCCCGCCATTCGACTGCACATCAATTAAATTTATTTGACCTGAAACTTGTTCAAATCGATTTAAGCCATGACCTACCAATTCCCAGTTCACTAGATCTTTGCTTTTGTGAATTGGTAATGCAGGAAAATACTCAAATGATGAGTTGACCATAAAAAATTCATCTCCAACCCTGCATATCGACGGATCGGGATACCCCCCTGCTAAAATTGGATTTTTAAAAGTTTGCGCGTGCAAAGAGGTGATAGCAACAATTAAGATGATTTTTTGCAAGTATGAATAAAAGGTGTTATTGAATGAATTTAATGTATTATTCAATGATAAATTTTAGCCCTAATATAGAAAAATGAAATTTTTTATTGCATTCATTTCGATTACCCTATGTACGATGAGTTCATTTACGCAGGGGCTACCTATACAAAATGGAGAGCTTGAGAAGACATCTAATAATGGATTTACTTTCTGGACAAATCAATCTATTCACGGGTCAAATGCAATCTTTGGTGTAGTTGATAATAATGAAT
>CACNGE010000014.1 GCA_902619855.1 uncultured Bacteroidota bacterium | reverse complement strand
AAAGCACAGCTACAAAAAACCTTGTAGTTATCAGCTTAGAGTCGCTAGAAAGCTCATTCCTGAAAGAACCATATAAACATCTTACCCCAGAGTTATCCAGGCTTAAGGATGAGTGGACTTATATACCTATTAAACAAAATATTGGGAGTGATTGGACATCAGGATCAATTTACACCATGTTAACAGGAATTCCTGCTTTTTTTGGAGTACAGGCGAATAAAATTTTCAAATCATCTAAAGAATCCTATATTACTAGTCTGAGTACAGTTTTATCTAATGCCAATTATGAGCTAGCTTATTTTTGCGGAGATGCTAATTTTTCTGGGATAAAAGATATGCTTTACACCCTGGATTTTGATAGGGTAATGGATTATACGTCTGTTAATTACCCAGTGGAAACAACCCCTTTTGGCTTACATGATAAAGATGTTTTTGATTTAGCGAAAAAAGAATTAAAAGATCTGATTGAAACAAAAAAGCCTTTTGGGGTATTTATCTCAACAACTGATACACATTTTCCCAAAGGTTTTTATGACACAAGGATGGAGGCTTTTGTTGAAAAAAGAGATGACCCTTTAGAATTTATGATTTCAGCTACTGACTATCATATTAGTGAAATAATTTCCTTTTTGGAAAAGGAGGGTGTTCTTGAAAATACCGTTGTAATAATTTTACCTGATCACTTAAAAATGGGTGATGATCTAATTTTTGATAAAAAAAGTGATAGAGAACTTTATTTAATTACCAATTCAAATAAATTAAATGTTGAAAAGTCAAATGATCCAAAAGTACAATTGGATATACCTTTAATGATTATTGAAAGTCTCGACATCGAAAGTAACGCCAAGTTTCTGTCTCAATATATAACTGGTGATAAAGCTGAATTTATTAAAAATAATATAGCAGAACTGACCGCATTAAATACTTCTGGGTTGTTGAGAGCAAAAACAAACGTGTTTGAGTTAAGCAAAATTTCGAAACATTATGATTTTTATATATCAGACACCTTGCGCTTCATTGCACATGCTGGTGGTATTATTAATGGCAAAAAATACACAAACTCTCTAGAAGCTTTAAATGCAAGTTACAATAAAGGATTTCGACTATTTGAACTAGATATAATTAAAACTTCCGACAACTATTATGTTGCAGCTCATGATTGGGAAAATTGGGCTAAGCAAGTAGGGTTTTTAGGAGATGTTCCACCAAATTTAAAGGAATTTAAAGAGCATAAAATTTATCATTCATATAGTCCATTAGACATGAATGACATTAACAAATGGTTTTTAAAGCATCCTAACACAAGGCTTGTTACAGATAAAATTAATGAGCCAGAAAAATTTTCATCTTTATTTATTGATAAATCAAGATTGATGATGGAGCTTTTTGACATGAAAGCAATAAAAGAAGGCTTACAAATTGACTCCCTTTCTGTTATGCCATCACAATCGGTGATAAGCAACCTAGGTAAAAATGAAATAAAGAGACTCAAAGAATTGGGGGTCTCAAACATTAGTGTTTCTGTCGATTTTGCTAAAACCAACATTGAAATGATGTCTTATATTAAAGAATTAGGAGTTAACTCATATTTATATAATGTTAATATTGAGTCTTGGACAAACGAAAATTTCGTGTTAAAATACTTTATGGATAACGCTTATGGTTTGTATTCAGATGATTGGCAATTTTAATTATATATATGATAAATAACCTTAGTACAGTTTGAACTATTGTTTGTTTGGGTCACGGATTATTCCCAAAAACAATCGAACATTCTTTGAACATCATTATCTTTGATCCAAAGTCAATGATTTGATTCCAAAAATCATACATTATTGCTGGTATGGGGGTGCCCCTCATAATGAAATGGTCAAAAAATGTATCGCATCATGGAAGAGAGTACTTCCAGATTATGAAATCATTTGTTGGGACGAGTCAAATACCCCTTTTAAACAAATTCCCATTTTGAAGGTAATGTACAAAAGAAAGAAGTGGGCTTTCATTGCTGATTATATGCGTTTTTATTCACTTTATTTTAAAGGTGGAATTTATTTAGATACTGATATAGAGATGATCAAACCATTTGGTGATATGATGAAGCTATCATCATTTACTGGTTTTCAGACAGCATTTGGTCAATCAAGGCATCCCATTAATACAGCAGTATTGGGTGGGATTCCAAAGCATCCATTTTTTAAAGATTGCCTCGAAATGACAGAGAGAAAACAAAGACTCAATTTCCATCAAATGGGTTCACCAACCATCGCATCTCCCTACCTTATTGATCGAGGTGTTAGCGAACACAAAACCCAAGAAGTCTGTGGGGTTACTGTTTTCACCAAAGATTATTTTTATCCTTATTATCACAGGGTAGAGGAGTTTTCAGAAGACTGCATTACAGAAAACACAGTGTGTATTCACTGGTGGGCAGATTCGTGGTCTGAAAAGAACAGAACGCTTAGCTATAAGCTGAATAGTGCAATCTCTAAACTAAAAAGAGTGCCGCTAATGTCTTATGATTGGTTCATTTTTTTATTTTTCCATTCTCGCTTCTACAACTGTATGAAAACCGAGTATTTGCATGAGAATCAAAGCAAAAATTAAACGGAATATTTTATTTGGATGCGCATTGCCATTATAAACTTAGATATATCTGTCGATCGACTCAAGAAATGTAGTGAACAACTCTCAAACTATAGTCACGATTTTGAACGCATTTCGGCAGTAGATATAAGGTCGAAAGTGAACGCTGGTTTGATTGAAACATACAGTGTAAGACAAAATTATTTTGGCTATTACAAGACACTAAAACCAGGTGAAATCGGTTGTTACCTCAGCCATCGAAAGCTTTGGCAAAAAATGGTTGATGAAGACATCGATCAGATGCTTGTGCTTGAAGATGATTTTGAGTTAAAAGCAGACCTACACAATGTTTTCGAATTTGTATCATCAATCAACCCCTCCGACTGGGATATCATAAAGCTAGGTGAAATCCCAAAAAAACGAATCAAAAAAATATTGCAATCCAAAGGTGAGCTACAACTCATCTCATTCAAAAAAGCGCCCCAAGGAACCTATGCTTATATCATCTCTAAAAAGGCAGCAAGACAAATGCTAGCCTTCAGCTCTCCCTTTTTCAGACCAATAGATGTCGATATGCAACATTTTTGGGAGCATAAACAAAAGGTGTTGGGTATCCTCAATAACCCTTTCATTCATATTGATGGTGAAAGTGTATTGAAAACAATGGGAAATCGAGACAAAACCAAACGAAGGTTATTTGTTAAATTTTATACTACATTTTATGAAAAACTAATGCTACTGTTTGGCAGCAGCACATAGTTTTTACTTTTTTATCTCAGTAGTTCGCTCAAATACTTCAATTCCTCCTTTTCTAGAAGATAAATTATATATCGTGCATCCATAATGGGCTGCATGTTTGTGCGCATCCACAAACATCTTACTTAAGTTGTGCTTTCCATGGCGCAAAGGGTCTGGTGTATTCTGGCCATAAAACGCATCTGGCGACTCATCATCACTCGAAAAAATCTCTTTTAGCTTTTCTTCATTACCAATGTGTTTTCCATCCCATTTTTCTACTCGTTTGGGGTTGTAGTCATGGTCAAAACCGAGCAAGTAAATCTCAGAAAAACCTTTGGTCATCGCCCAGTATAAACCATCCAAAAATATGGTTTTACCAACCTGTGGCCGAAAGGGTAATTTATGATAACGCGCATGACTTAAGACGTCATAAAAATATTTGGGTTTAAGGATGAGTTCCCCATATCTCTCACGATTTGGCTTTCTTTTTTTCGGAAAATCTGTTGAACATAAATAATAAGCAACAAAATCATCAAACGCCAAATGACTATTGTTTACTGTCAGTACTTCTACTTGATCGATCTTATGATTTTTGTACTCCAACGCCGATTTACCACTGCCAACATATAGGACTTTGGTTCCCTTTTTTTGATTCTTTGGATGCCCATATTTCACATGGTTTCCTTTGATCAGAAAATAGGCATACGCAAAATGCTCTTTCAGTCGCTTTACAGCTTGTCTAGGGGGATGATAAATGTGTTGTTTTAGAAATCGAAAGATCGACATTTAGCACAAAGATTTTACAGTTCTGAACTGGTCCAATGGTCTATTTTTTCTTCCAACAAAGCCAAAGGAATACAGCCCGATTCCAATACCTTTTCATGAAATGTGCTCATGGAAAAATTGTCTTTCATAAGCTCGTTGGCATTTGCTCTTAGCTCAAGAATTTTGAGCTGTCCAATTTTATACGACAACGCCTGACCTGGGTTTGCCATATATCGCTCAATTTCAGAGATAATCGCTGCTTCTGGCTCTGCTTCATTTGCGAGTGAATAAGCGATTGCGTCTTCACGCGTCCAGCCCTTTGTGTGTAGCCCTGTATCGACAACCAGTCGTATGGCACGATGCATCTCTGCACTGAGCATACCAAAGTACTGATAGGGGTCATCATAGAGCCCAAGCTCTTTTCCAAGTGATTCGCAATAAAGAGCCCAGCCCTCACCATAAGAACTGTACCAAAGTGTTTTTCTAAAATCAGGTAGAGCAGTATTTTCTTGCTGCAAGGCAATTTGGAAATGATGCCCTGGAATGGCTTCATGTAAAAACAAATCCTCGTCTGAAAAGATGTTGTATTTGGTTACGTCTGGGATTGGAACATAAAAAATACCTGGTCTTGTGCCATCAAGCGATCCTGGACTGTACTCTGCACTTGCCGATTTTTCACGAAATGCCTCTGTCCTACGCACCTCAAAAGCAGTTTTTGGCTGCAGCGAAAACAATCGATCGACATTGGCTTTCATTTTGTCATGAATCGCATTAAAATTATCAATCACTTGCTGTGGATCATCAAAGGGGACAAGCTGTGGCAAGGTTCTTACATGTTCAAAAAAGGCATTTAAATCACCTGTAAACCCAACTTGTTTTTTTACTTTTTCCATCTCACTGCGCAATCGTGCAACCTCTTGCAAGCCCAAGTCATGAATCTCATCAGCACTCATATTGGTTGTTGTGTAGAGCTGAATGGCATAGTCATAATAATCACTTCCAAAAGCGTATGCATCAAAACCACTGCTCAATCGACCTACTTCCATGTACTCGCCATTCATAAAATCATGAATCTGTAGGTAGGCAGGCTTTACTTTATCTTCAATCATCGATTGATAGGCAGCAGTTAGGCGTGTTTTATCTTCATCTGAAAAGCTTGCTGGAAGTTGTCGAATGGGGCCATAAAACAAATGATCCTCTACATCTGTCAGTGCAATGCTTGCAAGCTGTGGAACAACCTTCTTGATCAGCGATTTTGGCAGCACTACATCCTTTTCAATTCCTTCTTTCATTCGATCTTCGGCTGTGTAAAGCCATACCAAATAATCATCAACGCGCGCTAGCCAATTGTCATAATCTTCTACTGTCTTGAAAGGTTGAGCACTGCTTCCACCTGCCAGTTGCCCAATGGTTAATTGAAGCGTCCACATTTGATTCAATGGCAGAAGGTGGGTCGGAAATTCAAGTCGTTTTAAGTTGATATCACACTCCCAATGAAGTACCTTTTTACTCAGTAGATCTTCTTCGCTCAAACTTTCCTCATCTATAGACTTAAGCTGATTGAGAACAGAAGTGTAGAATGTTTTTTCTTTTGCCATAAACTCATCTGAGAGAGAGTTTGGTAAATAGTCATTGTATCTTTTGTCTCCTTGATAGGTTGCGCCAAGGGGATAGAGTTGCAATTTTTCTTCATAATAATCCTCCATCAACTGTTGAAGCTGATCTGTTGCAGTTGGGTAACCACATGAAAAAAAGATGAGCAGAATTCCGAAAAGGACTTGAGAAAGTTTCATAGATAGGTTATTTAAATTAGTGTTTGAATGTACAATTTTTTTAGCCAATGGTTAAGGTGTTGCCATGCGTCCAGCACTATGATCGCGACTTGCACCTGTAACACTCGACAACACATTGATTTTGTTTTCATTGCGTAAAAGTCCCAAAAATGCAAAGATCAATGCCTCTTTGTAATCAATTATCGTCTGGTCTGGAATCTCCAAACGACAACTTGTATGCTGTTTGATTTGATCGATTAGAAAATGATTATGAGTCCCACCGCCAGTGACCAGACAGTTTTTTGCCTTGCATGATGTCAACGACATTCCGATTTGTAAGCCAATGTGTTTGGTGTAGGTGTGCAACACAGTTTCTGCATCATAGCTCGAGAGTAATGGCAGTAGTTGCGATTCTGTAAACTCTTTTGCCAGAGATTTGGGTGGTTTTAAGTTGTAATAATCAATATTATTCAGCTTTTGTAATAATGATTCATCACATAAACCCTTTTGCGCCAGTTGCCCTCGGTCATCATAGTCATGTCCTTTTTGTTGGGCAAAATGGTTGAGGATGATGTTGCAAGCACCTATATCATAAGCAATTCGATTTTTTTGCAAGGCAAAAGAAACATTGGTAAAACCACCTAAGTTTAGGCATGCATCATAGCTGTGAAAAAGGATGGCATCTCCCATTGGAACGAGTGGAGCTCCTTGCCCTCCTAACACCACATCTTGACTTCTAAAGTCATAAATGACCTTGATACCTGTTTGTTTGGCAATTTCTTCTCCACACCCAATTTGTTTGGTGATAGCTTGACTGGGATTGTGAAAAATCGTGTGACCATGCGAGGCAATCATATCAATGGGTGGGAGTGAAGAAGTGTTAATAAAGTCTGAAACCTGCTCTGCCAAAAACACTCCAAATGCTTTATCAAGAATGTCGATTTCGTCAGCAGAAGTATAGAATGCTTTTTCGAGTTTGGACTTCCATTTGTCAGTGTAGTGGACAGTTTTTGAATCGAGTATTTGAAAATCTTTAAGATTGGACGAAAAGCGAACGCAACACAAATCAAGCCCATCCAAAGAAGTGCCACTCATCAGTCCAAGAACAACAGACATCTGTTTATGAATTGATCTGAGCAGACAGGCTAGCGATCGTTGATGATGGGTCGGCAGCAGAAAAAACATAACTGCCAGCAACCAAAACATCAGCTCCTGCATCTATCAATTGGGTGGCGTTTTGGTTTGTCACACCCCCATCGATTTCGATGAGTGTACTTGCGTCATTGACATCGATCAGTGCACGTAGTTCTCTCACTTTTTGATAGGTCGCTTCTATAAATGATTGGCCACCAAACCCTGGATTTACACTCATCAAACAAACCAAGTCGATATCTGCAATTGTGTGTGACAAATCGGAAACAGGTGTATGAGGGTTTAACCCCACACCAGCTTTCATCCCAGCTTCTTTGATCGACTGCAAGCTTCTGTGTAAATGAGTACAAGCTTCAATGTGAACAGTAAGTACATCAGCTCCCAAATCGGCAAACGTTTGGATATAGCGATCAGGATCGACAATCATCAGGTGAACATCAAGTGGTTTGCTTGTGTGTTTTGCCATGGCTTTGATGACAGGCATACCAAAAGAGATATTTGGTACAAAAACACCATCCATCACATCGACATGAAACCAATCTGCATCGCTGTGATTGACCATATCAATATCACTAGCTAGATTGCCAAAATCAGCTGCAAGCATTGAAGGTGCAACCAGTTTTTTATCACGCATGTTTATCCGAGGTAGGTTTTCAATATTTTGCTTCTAGACGTATGCTTTAATCGACGAATTGCTTTCTCCTTGATTTGGCGAACACGCTCGCGAGTCAAGTCAAAGGTTTCCCCAATTTCTTCGAGAGTCATTGGGTGTTGGTTGCCAAGTCCAAAATAAAGACGAACAACATCAGACTCTCTAGGGGTAAGTGTTTCTAGCGCACGACTAATCTCTGTTCTCAAGGATTCGTGTAGCAACTGACGATCAGGGTTTGGAGATTCTCCACTGCGAAGTACATCATATAAGTTAGAATCTTCACCTTCTACAAGTGGCGCATCCATAGATACATGACGACCTGTGTTTTTCATCGATTCCTTAACGTCAGAAACAGTCATGTCGAGCTCCTTTGCGATTTCCTCAGCAGAAGGCATGCGCTCATGCGCTTGCTCGAGATATGCAAAAGTCTTATTGATTTTGTTTATCGAACCAATTTTGTTAAGGGGTAAACGAACAATCCTGGATTGTTCAGCTAGGGCTTGTAGGATCGACTGTCGAATCCACCAAACAGCGTAAGAAATGAACTTAAAACCTCTTGTTTCATCAAATCTTCTTGCAGCTTTGATAAGCCCTAAGTTACCTTCGTTGATCAAGTCTGGAAGTGTGAGACCTTGGTTTTGATATTGCTTTGCCACAGAGACCACAAATCGAAGGTTTGCTTTTGTCAATTTCTCGAGGGCAATTTGATCGCCAGCTTTGATTCGCTGTGCGAGCTCGACTTCCTGCTCAGCTGTAATCAAATCAACCTTTCCGATTTCTTGCAGATACTTGTCGAGTGAAGCAGTTTCCCTGTTAGTAACCTGCTTGGTAATTTTTAGTTGTCTCATCTAAGTTATTTTTACACTTATTATACGAGGAGATGATGCAAAAGGTTACAAAAAAATTATTTTTCTAAATGCAGTAAAAAAGAATAGGAAAGAGCGACCTCTTTGTATCGCTTGAACCTGCCTGAAGCACCTCCATGACCAACCTCCATATTGCAATCCATCAACAATAAATTATCGTCCGTTTTTTTGTCTCTCAATTTGGCAATCCACTTTGCAGGCTCCCAGTATTGGACCTGACTATCCCAATAGCCAGTGGTGATCAGTAGGTGAGGGTAGTCCTTTTCTTCGACATTGTCATAAGGGGAGTACGACTTGATATAGTCGTAATATTCTTTGTTTTTTGGATTTCCCCATTCGTCAAACTCAAAAGTGGTCAGGGGTATGGTTTCATCGAGCATGGTAGAAACAACATCGACAAAAGGCACTGCTGCAATGGCACCATTGAACAGTTCCGGCGCCATGTTTATCACAGCTCCAATCAACAAACCACCTGCACTGCCACCTTGGGCATACAATCGATCAGTGGAGGTGTAACCCTGCCGTACCAAATGATTCCCAACATCTATAAAGTCATAAAATGTATTTTTCTTTTTTAAGAGTTTTCCATCCTCGTACCACGAGCGACCTAGATTTTGCCCTCCACGAATATGTGCAATGGCAAATGCAAAGCCACGATCAAGCAGACTCAATCTTGCCGAGCTAAACCAAGGGTCTATGGTATTTCCATAAGATCCATAGCCATAGAGGAGGAGTGGTTGATCAGCCGATTTTTCAAAGTCTTTATGATAAACCAAAGACACAGGGATATTTGTCGATCCGTCTCTGCTGGGAACCATGATGCGCTCAGAAATATAGTTTTGCGAATCGAATGTCCCTCCCAACACTTCATCCTGTTTTTTGAGTGTCTTCTCTTTGGTGTTTAGATCATAATCATATATCGACGTTGGAGTTGTTAATGAACTATATCCAAAGCGGAGTTGTGTTGAATTGAACTCTGGATTTGCTGAAATCCAAGCAGCATAAGTAGGATCATCAAACGAAATATAATGTTCATTGTTATTATCAAATGTCATAATTCGAAGGCGCGAAAGACCATTGTGTCGTTCGTTGACAACAAGATGGGATTTAAAAATTTCGATATCTTCCAACAACACATCTTCTCGATGGGGGATCAGTTCAGTCCAATTTGATTTTTGTGGGCGATCAACAGGTGTTTTCATCAAGCGAAAGTTTTTGGCTTGATCGTTTGTAATGATATAAAAATCGTCTTTGTAATGATCGACAAAGTACTCTAGATTTTTCTCTCGTTGGTGAACCACTTGCCACTTGCCATCAGGGCTATTGGCATCCAAAAATCGATATTCTGTTGATAGCGTTTGACTCGTACCAATCATCAAGTATTGACGTGACTTTGTCTTTGAAATCCAGCATGAAAAAGTTTCATCTGTTTCTTCATAAACGAGTTCATCATCACTTGTGTCTGTACCCAATCGGTGTTTAAAAATTTGAAATGCACGAAGTGTTTGAGGGTCTTTTTTGACATAAAAAATAGTTTGATTGTCATTGGCCCAAGTTATGCCACCAGTGGTATTTTCGATTTTATCTGAAAGGATTTTACCTGTTTCCAAGTTTTTGAAGTACAAAGTATATTCCCTTCTCGAAACAGTATCAACTGCGTAGGCAAGGATTTTGTTGTTTTCACTCACACTGCGTCCACCAATGGCATAATAGGCATATCCTTCAGCCATAGTTGGCACATCGAGCATCACTTCTTCCCTGGCCTTATTTTCAGCTTTTTCACGACAATAATAGGGGTAATCTTGTCCTTTTTCAAAACGAGTGTAGTAGGTGTAGCCATTCTCTGTGATAGGCACAGATGAATCATCTTGTTTGATTCGCCCAATGATTTCGTCGTAGATCGTTTTTTGGAGTTTTTCTGTTGGTTTCATCACATGCTTGCGGTAGTCATTTTCTGCATGCAGATAGTCCAGCACATCTTGTGTTTGTTGATCGGCTTGTTCAGCTTCTTTTTGTTCATCGCTTAAGCGCATCCAAGAGTAATTGTCGATGCGTTGATCGTCGTGAATTTCTAGAACTTTTTTTACTTTTTTAGCTACAGGTGCTTCTTGCATTTTAGATGAGCATTGAATCGTTAGGCAGGCAAATATAAATAGAGCGATTTTTTTTATGGTACAAATTTTAAATTTTAATAAAAAATGATAAATTAAGGTACTTAAAAATCCCAAAAAAAAGGGAGGGGGGGGGATTTAAAATTATTTGTGTGAAAAAACATCAGACGATTTTAGTAACCACTGACTTGTCCATCTTTTCTGCTTTCAGAAGCACCTCGATAGACTTTATTTTTTGCATCCCATAAAATTGCTTGATAGCCCCCATAAATTCCAGAGGCAAAGCCAACATCATGTCCTCGAGCCATCAACTGGCGAATTGTTTCATATGAAATTCCAGACTCAACACGAATTTTCCCACTGTTTTTTGCTTTGTTTCCTCTAGGACTTGACGAACCTTTGTGATCCCATCTAGGGGCGTCTCCTGCTTCTTGTATGTTCATTCCAAAATCAATAACATTCATCACAATTTGCGAGTGGCCCTGGGGTTGAAAATCCCCTCCCATGACCCCAAAACTCAAAAATGGAACACCATCCTTGGTTACAAAAGCTGGGATAATTGTGTGAAAGGGGCGTTTGCCAGGCGCATATACGTTAGCGTGATTTTCATCAAGGCTAAATAATGCACCACGATTTTGAAGCATAAAACCAACCCCCTCAGGCACAACACCAGAACCCATACCATAGTAATTGCTTTGAATCAAAGAAACCATATAACCTTCCTTGTCTGCAACAGTCATATAAATCGTTTCGCCTGCACTGAGTTGACCTGCAGAGTACATAGATGCTTTTTCTTGTATCAATGCTCGTCTTTGGTCAGCGTAATCGTCACTCAAGAGCGTTTTTATGGGCACCTTTGCAAAAGCCATATCAGCATAAAATTTAGCTCTATCTTCAAAAGCAAGTTTTTTTGCCTCTGTAAAAAGATGAAGATGCTCAGAGCTTCCAAAGTCTATTTCGGAAAAGTTAAAGCCCTCTAAAATTTTGAGCATTTGAAGCGCAGCAATTCCCTGACCATTGGGCGGAAGTTCCCAAATATCGTATCCCCTGTAGTTTACAGATACTGGTTCAATCCACTCAACTTTATATGCAGACAAATCTTCTGTAGTTAAAAACCCACCCTGCTTCTGTACTTCATCTGCAATAGCACGAGCAATTGTGCCACTATAAAACCCTTGTTCTCCCTTATTTGCTATGGTCTTATAAGTTTTGGCGAGTAAAGGGTTTTTGAAAATTTCGCCTTCAACTGCTAATTTTCCTCCATTTGGCTGTAGATAGGTCTCTTTGATATTTGGATAATTAGACTTAATGAAACGTTTAACCGACCGTTCCATATAATGAGCGATAAGTTCTGTTAGTGGAAATCCTTTTTCAGCATATTGTATGGCAGGTGAAAGAATTTGATCCATCGATAGATTTCCAAAATTACGATGCAGTGCAAACCACCCAGCAACAGCTCCAGGCACGCTGACAGGCAAGGCTCCGTAAAAAGGGATTTCTTCATAATTGTTATCTAAAAAATAATCTAAATTAAGTGAATGTGGTGATGGACCACTGGCATTTAAGCCGTGTAGTTTTTTTGTTTTTGGATCCCAAACGATTGCAAAAAGATCCCCTCCGATCCCACACCCAGTGGGTTCCATAAGTCCGAGGGCTGCGTTTACAGCAATAGCAGCATCGATGGCATTTCCACCATTTTTAAGGATTTCAATTCCAATTTGAGTTGCGAGCGGATGGCTTGAAGCGACCATTCCATTTTGCGCGATCACTTCCGATCGTGTGGCGAAAAGCTCTCCTGTGATTCGATCTTGTGAATGGAGTTGGCATGCAGCCAACAGTGTGATGAAAATAAAATTTTTCATGGCAATTAAATTTTAAACTTGATTAAAATGAGAAAAGCAAGTTACTTTAAACCCCCAAAAGGGGGTTTTTAAAATTATCTTCTGTTACGATTGTCGCGACCGCCTCTACGATCTCGATTTCCACCACCTCCTTTTCTCGAAGGACGATCGACATAACCCTCAGGCTTTTCAAGCAGTGCTTTTAAAGACACTTTATCTTTTTTGGTACGGGGATCAAAGCCTAAGTATTTCACCTCAAACTCATCACCAACATTCACAACGTCGGTCACAGAATTTGTGCGTTGCCAAGCCATTTCACTAATGTGTAATAGAACTTCATTGCCAGGTGCTTCTAAATACTCAACTACTGCACCAAATTCTAGAATCTTAATCGCCTTTACCTTATAAACCTCATCTTTTTCAGGCTTAAAGGTCAGCGCATCAATCTTCGCGAGTACCTGATCGATACCCTCTTGATCGGTTCCTAGAATTTCAACAATTCCCTCTTGTGTATCAGGGTCTTCATTGATCACGATGGTCGTGCTTGTTTCACGCTGAAGATTTTGAATCTCCTTACCACCAGGGCCAATAAATGGTCCAATATACTCGTTCGGAATCGTGCAACTGATCATCTTAGGTGCATGCGGCTTAATCGTTTCTGCCGGCACCTCGATCGTATCTGTTAGCTTTTCAAGGATGTGTAGTCGACCCTCACGCGCTTGTTCTAGAGCTTGTATCAAAATTTCATATGACAACCCTTTGATTTTAATATCCATTTGACAAGCAGTAATTCCCTTGTCTGTTCCTGTGACTTTAAAGTCCATATCACCAAGGTGATCCTCGTCTCCCAAGATGTCTGAAAGAACAGCAAAACGATCGCCATCAGTGATTAAACCCATCGCAATCCCAGAAACAGGACTTGTGATTTGAACACCAGCGTCCATCAATGCCATCGTCCCGGCACATACTGTCGCCATGGAAGATGAACCATTTGACTCAAGGACCTCAGACACCACACGTACTGTATATGGCGACTCTTCTGGCATCACCATCTTAAGTGCACGTTGCGCAAGATTACCATGCCCAACTTCACGTCTAGATGTTCCACGTAATGGTCGTGCTTCTCCTGTACAAAACGGCGGGAAATTGTAGTGTAAATAAAAGGTTTCTTCCCCTTGATTCGATGGAGAATCAATGATGTTTGCCTCTCTTGAAGTTCCTAGCGTCACTGTTGCCAGTGCTTGTGTCTCTCCACGTGTGAATATAGATGACCCATGAGTTGAGGGCAAATAATCAACCTCACACCATATCGGACGAATATCGGTCGTTTCACGACCATCTAGGCGAGTGCCTTCCGCTAGAACGAGTTCTCGTACAGCTTCCTTTTGTGTTTTTCCAAAATATTTGGAAATCAGTTTTCCATGCTCTTCTTGCTCCTCATATGAAAATTCAGCTAATAAGGCTTCTTTTAGTTCAGAGAACTTTTGGCCACGGTTTTTCTTCGAAAGTCCTTGTTTGGCAATTTCATAACACGTTTGATAGCTAAACTCATGAACTTTTTTCTCTATAGCCTCATCGTGATTTTCTTCTTCGTAGGTGCGCGTTTCTTTTTTACCTACAGCGGCAACCAAGCGAACTTGTGCTTCGATTTGTTCTTTGATGGCTTCATGACCAAAACGAATGGCATCTGCCATACACTTCTCAGAAACTTCATCAAATTCTCCCTCAACCATGGCTACAGAGTCTGCACTTGCACCAATCATAATATCAATATCTGACTCTTGTAATTGCTCACGACTCGGATTAACCACAAAGTCTCCATCAATTCTAGCCACTCGCACCTCTGAAATCGGATATTCAAATGGGATGTCTGACAACTGAATGACAGTCGATGCAGCCAATCCAGCCAACGCGTCTGGCATTACATTTTCATCATGCGACATCAATTGTAGCATGACTTGCGTTTCTGCGTGATAGTCTTTTGGGAACAGTGGTCGCAAAACGCGATCCACCAATCTCATGGTTAAAATCTCTTCGTTGCTTGGACGTGCTTCTCTTTTGAAAAAGCCACCTGGAAAACGCCCAGCAGCAGCAAATTTTTCTCTATAGTCAACAGTTAATGGTAGAAAATCTACATCTGAAGCTTGTCTTGCCGAAACGACTGTGGCAAGTAGCATGGCGTTGCCCATGCGAATGACAGCAGAACCATCTGCTTGTTTGGCCAGCTTACCAGTTTCTATGGTAATTGTACGACCATCTTTTAAGTCAATGGACTCAGTATATACTTTTGGTATCATATCTTTTCATTTTATATGTAAACGTTTGTTGTGTTGCGTTCGAAGTCACCAATGAAAAACTATGATGCTTTTAATGTTATTTTCGGATGTTGAGCTCTTTGATTAACTCTCTGTATTTATTGATATCCTTTTTCTTCAAATAATCGAGAAGACTTCTTCGTTTACCGACGAGTTTTACAAGCGATCTTTCGGTATTAAAGTCTTTGTGATTTTTTTTAAGATGATTAGATAAATGATTGATCCGATGCGTAAATAGAGCGATTTGGCCTTCGGTCGATCCAGTATTTGTTTCGGAAGAACCGTATTTCTTAAAAATCTCTTTCTTTTTTTCTGTTGTTAAATACATGCCAATATTATTGTAAATGATTATTATGTAAACTCAAGATTTTTTCTCGAGGGTGCAAATGTAGGAATTTAATACGAAAAAGCTATGATTTGCTTATCGTTCGGTTGAGAACCAAGTCTAAGTACAGGTTTACCTTCTTTTTTAAATCTTTGCGATGGGTGATAAAATCCAAAAACCCATGTTCCAAAACAAACTCGCTGGTCTGAAAACCCTCTGGCAAGTCTTGTCCTGTTGTGTCTTTCACCACTCGAGGCCCTGCAAAGCCAATTAAAGCACCTGGTTCAGCGATGTTAATGTCGCCAAGCATCGCAAAAGAGGCAGTGGTTCCACCAGTCGTTGGGTCTGTACACAAAGAGATGTAAGGAATTTTAGCGTCAGCCAACTGCGCTAATTTTGCCGATGTTTTTGCCATTTGCATCAATGAAAGAGCTGCTTCCATCATCCTGGCACCACCAGATTTTGAAATCACAAGCAGAGGAATTTTTTTCTGCAATGCATAATCTGCAGCACGATAAATTTTTTCTCCAACGACCGATCCCATCGATCCCCCAATAAAAGTAAAGTCCATACAGGCTACAACAAGCTGATTCCCGTTTGACTTGCCAACAGCAGTACGAACAGCGTCGTTTAGCTTTGTTTTTTTCTGTGCGCTCGATAGGCGATCCTTATATTTTTTGGAATCTTCAAAATTTAGTGGATCTTTTGAAGACATTTTTTTATTTATTTCTCTAAACTTGCCTTCATCAAAAAGAATGTCGAAGTAAATCTGACTTCCAACTCGAACGTGATAGCCGTCTTCTGGCGAAACATAAAAATTTTCAGCCAGCTCTTCAGTGTCAATAATTTTTCCAGTAGGGGATTTATACCAAAGACCCTGCGGTGTATCTTTTTTATCTTGGGTGCTCGTGCGTATCCCTTTTGTTGTTCGCTTAAACCAAGACATATGGTTTTATTTTAATCAAATATATAAAACCAATTGATACTATAATGTGTTCACATTGTTCAAATCTTTGAAAGCCTGCTTGAGTCTTTCGACAAAGCTTTTTTCACCTTCTCTCAACCAAACACGAGGGTCATAGAACTTTTTGTTGGGTACATCATCTCCATCTGGATTTCCAATTTGTTGTTGAAGATAAGCGGATTTGCTTTCAATGTAATCACGTACGCCGCTCATAAATGCGTATTGCATATCTGTGTCGATATTCATTTTTATTACTCCATATCCAATGGCTTCTCTGATTTCCTCTACAGTCGATCCTGATCCACCATGAAAAACAAAGTCGATGGTGTTGTGCTCAACACCAAACTTTTCACAGACATATTCTTGAGAATTCTTGAGAATCTTTGGGGTAAGTTTCACATTACCAGGTTTGTAAACGCCATGCACATTTCCAAATGCTGCTGCAACTGTAAACTGACTGCTGATCTTTGATAGCTCTTCAAATGCGTAAGCAACTTCCTCTGGTTGGGTGTACAGTTTCGAACTGTCGATGTCTGTGTTGTCAACACCATCTTCCTCTCCACCAGTAACACCAAGTTCGATTTCAAGGGTCATCTCCATTGCAGACATTCGCTTGAGGTATTCTTTACAGATTTCGATGTTTTCTTGCAATGACTCTTCAGAAAGATCAATCATGTGTGAGCTGAACAGAGGCTTGCCTATTTTTTCAAAATGCTTTTCACTAGCGTCGAGCAAACCATCAATCCAGGGGAGTAATTTTTTGGCAGCGTGATCGGTGTGTAGCATTACAACTGCGCCATAGGCTTCTGCCAATTGATGAACATGTTTAGCTCCTGCAATTGCTCCTGTGATGGCTGCTTTTTGGTTTTCGTTTGAAAATCCTTTACCAGCATTAAATTGTGCTCCTCCATTCGAGAATTGAACAATGACAGGTGCGTTGAGTGCTGCAGCAGTTTCGAGAACACCATTGATCGAACTTGATCCGATGACATTGACTGCTGGTAGAGCAAACTTTTTATCTTTGGCTAATTGGAAAACTTCTTGTACTTTCTTGCCGGTAATGACTCCGGGATGAATTGAATGGCTCATTGGTTTTATTGTTTGAAAGGCGCAAAAATAGGATAAAATTTTCCCTTTAAAAAGGATAATTTATACCTATTGTCAAGTTTGCCTTTTTTAGCTGCATGTCAGTCAGCCATCTCTTCGACTTTTCCAGTGCTGGATTGTGGGTTTTAAAGCCTGTGTCAAGTCGAAAAATAAACAAACCAAAGTCATATCGCACACCAAAACCAGTGCCAATAGCTAGTTCGCTCAAATCACGAAAATCATCAAAGCGTTTCGAAGGGTCTGTAACATCGTCAAAGAGATTCCAGATGTTTCCGGCGTCGGCGAAGAGTGCCCCTTTAAATGACCCAAAAAGGTCAAATCGATACTCAAAATTTAATGCAATTTTGAAATTGGCTTCGTTAAATTCATTTCCCGAAAAACTACTCCCAGGTCCCAATCGATAAACTTCCCAAGCCCGATTGTCATTGGCACCACCTGAAAAATAAGACTGGTTAAAGGGGATATTTGTGGCATTTCCCAAGGGCACTGCCAAACCTAAAAAACTTCGAAATGCAAAGACAGAAGATGACCCAACTAGCCAATGCTGAATGTAGTCAAACTCCCCTTTCAGATATTGGCTGTAGGGCAAATCAAAAAGATAGTTTGTATCATTAATTCTATTCAAATTGAGTGGCGACGCCAACAAGTTTATAAGATTGCCTGCAGACTCGATTTTATAACGGATTTGATAAAAATTTTCATCAAAAAAATTGTTTTGACTGTTTTTTAAAAAGCTAAAACTAGAGCCAATGATGAGGTTGTTTTGTGTCAAGCGATTTCTTCTTTCCTCGATTCGCATGACAGTGAGATATGAGCGGTTTTCTCTATCAATTGGAGACCCGTCAGAAAGCACATAATTGATAAAACCAGTTGCTCCATCAGGGATGATTAGATTATTATCATTTAAAAAAGAAGAACTACCAGCTGTATTTTGAGCGATAGTATTGAGTTGTGAGTAGGTGTTGGTATAGATATTAAAATAGTTCTGGGTGTTTCGATTGTTGACAAGCGTTAAGTCCACCAGTGAGAAGTCAATGCGATTGTTGTTTTTCGTTTTCCACTTGTATTCAATGCCACCAGAATATGTGAGTTTATCCAATCCGATATTGTTTTGCAGGGCTGCACCTAAGTTGAGTACAGAGGTTGGTTGAAGATTCTCAGGAATTAATCTGGCGATAAAATTTGGCATTAAAATTTTGGGAATTCGCAGCCTCATATCTCCTCCAATTTCAGAGATGACTTCATCAGCCGAACGACCAATGGTTCCTCGAACGCCAAACTCAAAATTTTCTGCTCCTCTGAATATATTGAGAACGTTTAGACTACTATTAAAGGCTATCCCTTGATCTTGAATGTTCGATTGGGTTAGGTCTAATCCAAATCCTAGTCCAAAGCGCTCTCTCGGCTCCAAAATAATTGATGTATTGAGAGCAGATTGTAATGAATCGGCATATGAGTAACGAATACTAGGGTATTCAAAAATCCCAAGTCGATTGAATTCAGCAATTGTCTGGTTTCGAGTGGCGTCGCTGTATAGATCACCAGGTCGTATTTGAATTGCTTTTGACAATACTTTTTTGTTAAAACGTTTCTTTTTTAATCCAAAAAATCCAATGCTATCGTAATAAGACTGTAGCTCTGCTTTTTCCGCTGGGGTTGTGTACACGTTTACATGGCTGATTTGGGTTTGTTTGTAAGGTTCAAAAACAACGCCATTTGGTGTCGATTTTCTGAAATCGTCGATTGTTATTTTTACTGGAAGCTGAAAGTCGGTGCTTGTTGTATCCCACGCGATTTCAAAGCCAATCGAGTTGAGCTGAAAGTTATAGACTCCATTATTTTTATAGTACGCATACAATCGATTTCGCTCTTCTTCAAAATCCAAGGTATTGAACTGCTGTCCTTTTTTTAGAAACGATTGTTTTGCACTCAATTTAAAAAGTGAATCAATCACTGGACTTTTTATGTCTGTTGATATGCTGTCGAGGTAATATGGAAGACCTGTTTGGATATCATAGACCAAGTTGGCTGTTTGTCCTGTTGTGCTGGTTATTTCTTTTCTAACGTTTGTTTTTGACTTAAAATATCCATTGTTGGATAAGTAAGTGCTAATGTTGTCTGCATGATTAGTGTAGTACAAAGAGTCGATAAGTGAAGGTGGCTCGCCGTTTCTCTTCTTCCAATCTTGCAGCTGTACTCGATAAGATCGCATTTGATCAATCTGTTTTTGTGACCAAATCGCTTGCATACGCTTGCTTCGTTTGGGGGTTTTCTGCAACCAATTGTCAAAGTCTACTGCAGCGCTGTCATTTGCCGATTGGTAGAGTAACAATCGCACAGGAATGCCTAGAATTTTTTTATTTGGTTGTTGCGGGACAAGTGCTTGAATGGAATCGGCAAAGGTGCGATTTCCATTGTAATAAAATTGATTCTGATCCAACAACAAATCATTCTCGTCAAGAGACTTTGTTACCCGACAACCTGAAAGCATTGTGCCCAAGCAAAGGAATAATAGTATTTTTGTGGTATGTTGTTTCAGTACAAGCATCAAAATTCAAAAATACGTCATTTGTATGGTTAGCAAAAGCCAAATCAAACTCGTGCGTCAGTTGGGGCAAAAAAAATACAGAGACCAACATCAGTTATTTGTTGCAGAGGGACTGAAAGTGATTCGTGAATTTGTAGATGAAAATTATCAACTTAATCAGCTTTATGCACTCGAAGGAAGACACTTTCCTTCTCAACATGTGTCTCTTGTCAATCAAGCCCAAATGAAAGCCATGAGCGATTTAAAGACGCCATCAGATGCCTTGGCTGTGTTTGCCATGCCAAAAACCCAAACTTCTTCACAGTCAGATGTAGTCCTTGCTTTGGAAAGCATTCAAGACCCTGGAAATTTGGGTACAATCATTCGCCTTTGTGACTGGTTTGGTATCGGAGACATTATTTGTTCGTCTGATACTGTTGACTGCTTTAACCCAAAAGTTGTTCGTTCGACCATGGGTTCTTTGGCACGTGTTCAGGTGTTTTATAAAGATCTCCAATCTTGGTTGATGGAGATGAAAGATTATTATATTGTCGCAACCTCAATGACAGGGCAATCGATCTATGAACACAGCTTTGATACACCTACTGTTTTGTTGATTGGAAATGAGGGTAGAGGCTTATCAAAAAAGCTTGCTGAACTCTCGCACAAAACTCTTTCGATTCCTCGCTTTGGAGGTGCAGAAAGTTTAAATGCTGCTATGGCAACTGGTATTATTTTGGCAGAAGCACGCCGAAATACCTCTATTGAAAAATAAAATTAATAAAAATCCCTTGTGTTTTTAGAGACTCAATAGGGACTGTCCAATTGTCGGGCACAAGTTCATTTTTCAAAGCAAAGATTCCTCGAATAGATGGGGTTAAGCGAAAAAATGGCAAATAAAGTTCAACGCCTAGTCCAAGTTCAAGAGCGTTCGTATTGGTTCGCAGACGAAATCGTCCACTATCATTGTCTTCACGACTATTTTCGTTGCTCGACAGGTTGAATGATGATGAAACGCCAGCGACTGCAAATGGTCGTGCATTGTGAATGCGATTGGATGAAAACTTCAACACCAATGGCAATCGTACATAAGTAGATTTTACCTCACGAACTCGATTGTTTGGATCGCGTACTTCTGGCCAAAATTCTGGAAATGTGATGTCACGTTGGGTTGTAAACATGCCAGGTTCAAAGCGTAAATTGATGTTGTTTAGGATTCGCAAATCAGCAAAAAGTCCCACATTAAACCCAAGCTGTGGTTGAATATCCAACTGACTTGTGTATCGTGTATATTCGGCTTTAAAATTCATTTGATTCATGCCCAAATAATACCCAAATCGCAACAATAAATCATCATCTTTTTTGTGATATTCAGGTGTATCTTTTCGTTGCCCCCAGCAGATTAGAAGAGGGGAGAGAAGAAAAACAATAAATAAGTATTTACGCATCAATACTTTTTGTGGATTTGTAAATGGTTACCACACCAAATGTTTGGGGATGGTCCTCTACAGTTGAAAACCCAACTTTTTTGAGTTTATTGTTAAATGCTTCGCCATAAGGAAAGGCAGCAGCAGAGTCTGAAAGGTAGGTGTATGCATTTTTATCTGATGAAAACAAGCGTCCAACCAAGGGGAGAAATAACGAACTATACAACTTATACCAAAAACGGAAAAATTGTTTTTTTGGCACTGAAGTCTCCAAAACAAAAAACTGTCCACCTGGTTTGAGAATGCGATAAATTTCAGAAAGCCCTTTGTTGAGATCACCAAAATTTCGCACACCAAAAGCCACTGTCACAGCATCGATAGATGCATCTGTGAAAGGCATGGATTCTGCGTCTCCAACAACCATTTTTATTCGATAATCGAGTTTGTTTTGATTGACTTTTTGTTTTCCAATTTCCAACATTTCAACAGAAATATCAATGCCAGTGATCGTCGCATCTGATATCGATGTCAATGCAAGTGCTAAGTCACCTGTTCCTGTTGCAACATCAACAACCTTCTTTGGTTTTTTTAGCGCTACCATAGCCACCAACTTTCGCCGCCAAGATTTGTCGATTCCCATCGATATCACTCGATTTAAAGCGTCATAATTTTTGGCAATACCATCAAACATGCTGGTGACTTGCTCTTTTTTGGATGAGGAAGAGTCTTTATAAGGTTTGACCATCGTGTGGTTTTATAGCAATTTGTGCAAAGATAAGACAATCAGAGATTCATACGAGTATATTAAATCATTGTAAAACATCTATATTTGCACCAGCAAACCAAGCGTTCTTCATGAAAATTATTATTGCTGGCGCAAGCGATGTTGGGCTTCATCTAGCGAAATTATTATCGTTTGAATCCCAGGACATTACACTTATTGATAGTGTGAAAGAGCAGCTTACATATGCCGAGACTCATCTGGATATCCGTACAATACATGGAGATCCCTCTGCCTTGGCGGTTCTCAAAAAAGCAGATGCTGGCAATTCAGATATGATGATTGCTGTGGCGCCAATAGAAACTACAAATCTGATGTGCTGCTTACTGTCCAAACAATTAGGTTGTAAAAGAACCATTGCCCGTGTAACCAATATCGAGTTTGATAAATACAAAGAGGATGTTGATTTTAATTCTTTAGGGATCGATGAACTTATCTCACCTGAGGAATTGGCAGTAAAAGAAATTCAATTATTGATCGACGAGTCTGCGTTCAACAATAGTTATGAGTTCGAAGAAGGTGCACTGACAATGATGGGTACGACTCTACTCGAATCTGCTCCATTTGTTGGAAAATCAGTGAAAGAGGCAGCAGCAGTGTTTTCAGAGGTGCTTTTTATGCCAATTGCCATCAAGCGTGCAGGTACGCAAACCACTCTTATCCCCCGTGGTGACACACTGTTTGAACCAGGTGATCAGGTCTATTTTACAAGTTCCAAATCTGGAATGGATGCCCTCAACGAATTTGTTGGATATACTAAACATGAGGCTGAGAATGTAATGATTATCGGTGGGGGTCGCATTGGGAAAAAAACAGCTGAAGATTTGTGTCAACAAGGAATGCGCGTCAAACTCGTTGAGTCTGATAAAGAAAAAGCAATCAAGCTTTCTGGCGATTTGCCCAATACGCTTGTGATTCATGGCGATGGGCGAAATGCAGAACTCCTTGTTGAAGAAAATATTGGTGGGATGGATGTTTTTTTGGCTGTGACTGACGATTCGGAGACGAATATCATGTCTTGCCTTATGGCCAAATCTAATAAAGTACCTAAAATCATAGCTCTGGTAGAGAATGTTGATTACTTCGAATTGACCAAGTCGATTGGCGTTGACACACTCATCAATAAAAAGTTGCTGACTGCAAACAGTATTTTTCGATATGTTCGTAAAGGAAAGGTTGTTGATCTAGCCAAACTCAATAATATGGATGCTGAGCTTCTCGAGTTTGTTGTGAGTCAAGACTCAAAAGTTTTGGGTAAAAAAATCAAAGATTTAGATATATCTCGCACAGCAACGATTGGTGGTGTGATCAGAGAAGGAGAGGGGATTATCGCCCTTGGAGATTTTGAAATTATGCCTGGCGACAGAGTTCTCGTATGCTGTTTGCCAAAGTCCATTTCACGCATTGAGCGATTATTTCGATAGGAATGAAGCCATACAATTTTTCAACAATTTTTAACATGCTGGGCCTTTTGCTCTTGTTCAATGCAACTGCCATGTTTGTTTGTACATTATTGAGTGTTTATTTGCATGATGGTGCTACTGAAGGGCTTCTTTTTTCATCCCTAATCACAACTGGAATGGGTTTGCTTTTACTCCTCATTACGAGAAACCGAAAGCGTGAAATAAAGATGAGAGATGGTTATTTGACAGTAGTGATGGGTTGGCTTAGCATGGTGATATTTGGCACCTTTCCATATCTGTTGACCCAATCATTGGCTAGCTATTCAGATGCTTTGTTTGAAACGATGTCGGGCTTTACTGCCACTGGTGCTACAATCGTTCAAGACATAGAAGCACTGCCAAAAAGTATCATTTTATGGCGCTCACTCACGCACTGGCTTGGTGGTATGGGAATCATCGTATTGGCTGTGGCTATTTTACCTCTCTTGGGTATTGGTGGTGTTCAGTTGTTTTCTGCAGAAGCAACAGCAGTTGGGGGAGACAAATTGCACCCACGAATCAGCCACACTGCAAAAAGACTTTGGTATATCTATGTGGGCTTTACAGCCCTGGAAGCCTTGATGTTAGCCTTGGCAGGTATGTCTGTTTTCGATGCCATAAATCACTCAATGAGTACGATGGCATCTGGTGGGTTCTCAACCAAAAACGAAAGCTTGGCATACTGGAACAACAGTCCGATGATCCAGTATATCGTTACCTTATTTATGTTTTTGGCAGGAACGAATTTTGTCCTTATTTATTTTGGATTAAAAGGGAAATTAGAACGAATTTGGCAAGACAATGAGTTTCGTTGGTATGTCGGATTTGTCTCTCTTTTTACACTCATCACATTCATTGGAATTTACACCAACGTCAAGCTTGAATCGACCTCAGTTGATCACCCACAAATTTTTGGAGCTTTTGAAAGTAGTTTCCGACATGCCTTGTTTCAAGTCGTTGCAATTATCACCACTACTGGATTTGTAACTGCAGATTTTGCTGGTTGGACCCCCTTTCTAACCATGCTTTTCTTTGGTCTTTTCTTTTTGGGAGGTTCGTCGGGTTCAACATCAGGGGGTGTTAAGGTTATTCGTCATTTGGTGATGATTAAAAATGCATTACTCGAATTTAGAAGAGCATTGCATCCAAACGCAATTGTTTCACTACACCTCAACCACGTCACCATTCAACAAAGCTTGGTCTATCGAATCCTTGGATTTTTTATACTGTACATGCTCCTCTTTATTATTGGTGCATTTGTGTTGAGCTTATTTGGCATAGACTTCTTATCGTCTATTGGTGCTTCTGCAGCAAGTCTTGGAAATGTAGGGCCTAGTCTTGGCGATTTTGGTCCTGTTTCGACCTACACGAACATGCCAGCTGGTGGGAAAATATGGTGCTCTTTTTTGATGCTCGTCGGGCGTCTTGAACTATTTACAGCTCTTATTTTATTCACTCCCTATTTTTGGAGAGACCACTAGGTCAATGCCTGATGGATTCGCTCGACTGCCTCTTCGATGTTTTTCATCGAAGCAGCATAAGAAATTCGAATATTGTTTGGGCATCCAAAGGCATCACCTGTCACAGTAGCAACATGCGCTTCCTCTAGCAAATAGAGTGCAAAATCTGATGCATTGTCTATCGTTTTACCCTTGATTGTTTTTCCAAAATAATGAGAGATATCTGGAAACACATAAAAAGCACCTTTGGGTTGATTGAGAACAAAGCCTTCAATGTTGCTGAGCAATTCAAGAATTCTTTCACGACGAGTAGCAAACTCATCAACCATATACTGAATGTTAGTAACAGGCGCATCCAAAGCAGCAATTGTTGCACGTTGGGCGATACAGTTGGCACCACTCGTAATTTGACCCTGCATTTTTGTACATGCTTTTGCAATCCACTCGGGTGCACCCAAGTAGCCAATTCGCCAGCCAGTCATGGCAAAGGCCTTGGCAACTCCATTGATTGTCAAAGTACGATTGTACATCGAAGGAATTTGAGAAAAACTAAAGTGAGGAACACCATAATTAATGTGTTCATAGATTTCATCTGAAAGAATATAGATGTCTGGATACTTTTCCAAAACAGCTGCCAAAGCACGATATTCATCTTCTGCATAAACCGATCCACTTGGGTTATTTGGGGAGTTAATCACCACCATTTTTGTTTTTGGCGTAATTGATTTTTCAAGCTGTTCGGGTGTGATTTTAAAATCTGTTTTGATGTCAGAATAAATTTCAATTGGGTTTCCTTCAGCTAGCAAAACAATAGCAGAGTAACTCACCCAGTAGGGTGCCACCAACAGCACATCGTCTCCTGGATCTACCAATACCTGAATGGCGTTTGCAATGGACTGTTTTGCACCTGTTGAAACCACGATCTGGCTAGGTGAATAATCCAACTGATTGTCTCTTTTAAACTTCCGACAAATGGCCTCTTTCAGCGCTACATACCCATCGACTGGGGTGTATGAGTTATAATTGTCGTTGACAGCTTGAATTGCTGCCTGTTTGATGAAATCAGGGGTGTTAAAATCAGGTTCTCCGAGGCTGAGTCCAATGACATTAACTCCTTGACTTTTTAATTCTCTTGCTTTGGCAGCCATGGCCAATGTTGCCGAAGCTGGTAGACTCTGTATGCGGCTGGATAATGATTCCTTCATCGTTTTATGTTGCTGGGTTTGGTTTTTTCGCCAGTGATTTCAGTAGTTCATAATGGGAATAAAAAGCAGCGCCAAAGGTTTTGAATTCGTTGTAGGGCAAGTCAAATTCGCACGCTGTTTTTTTAACAATTTTTGCAATATTTTTATAATGGATATGGCTGATGTATGGGAAAATATGGTGTTCGATTTGGTGGTTTAACCCACCTGTAAACCAGTTGATAAATCTGTTTTTTGGCGCAAAATTACCAGTGGTAAATAGCTGGTGAATTGCCCAAGTGTTTTTCATTGAACCTGTCGTTGAGGGTAGTGGCATGTCAGTGTTTGTTGTAATATGTGCCAATTGGAAAACCACACTAAGAATGATGCCAGCTGTGTAGTGCATCACAACGAAACCTATTAAGATTTTCCACCAAGCAAGGTCAAGCACCAACATAGGCAATACAATCCATAATACCACATAAAAAGTCTTCGACAACACAAGTACCAGCCATTCTCTGGTAGGGCTTGTTTTTTTCTTGTAGGATAGATTCAATTTCAGATATCTCTTGAGTTGAAAAAAATCTGTTGTAACGACCCAGCGCAGCGTCAGAAGTCCATATAATATGATAAAATAAAGATGTTGGAAACGATGAATTGCACGCCATTTTGCATGCTTGGAAAATCGCATAACAGTACCTGCTTCGAGGTCTTCATCGTGCCCATGGATGTTTGTAAAACTGTGATGAAGTACATTGTGTTGCACTTTCCAATTGAAGACATTTCCAGCTAAAATATAAATCGCCCCCCCCATGATTTTATTGACCCAACCATAGCGAGAATACGAGCCATGATTCCCCTCATGCATAACATTCATCCCTATGCCCGCCATACCAAAACCAAGGAGTACACAAAGCCCAAGTTTAACCCATTCACTGAGGTCTAGCGATAGAAGTAAAACATATGGTGTGACAAAAAGCGTTATTAAAATAACTGTCTTTAGATGAAGCTTCCAATTTCCTGTTTTGCGCAGATTGTTGTCTTTGAAATAAGCGTTGACACGTTTGTTGAGAGTTGAAAAAAATTTCTGTTTATCTTTCCTAGAAAACCGAATGCTACTTTTGGTAATCTTCATAAAATCAAAATTAGGTAAACAAAAGTAGTGATTCTGATAGTTTGTCATCATTGTTTTTTGCTTTTTTTACTTTTGCTTATAGTGTAATCGATTCATGGAAAAACTACTGACTTACTTTCCCGCCCTCACTGATTTGCAACAACAACAATTACAGCAGCTACAAGGCTTGTATGCAGACTGGAATCGCAAAATCAATGTGATTTCTCGTAAAGACATCGATGCGCTTAATGAACGTCATGTGTTGCATGCATTGGGGATTGCCAAAGTGATATCCTTTTGCCCTAATGCCAATGTTCTTGATGTTGGGACAGGTGGTGGTTTTCCAGGCATCCCCCTTGCCATTCTTTTTCCCGAAACCAATTTTTATCTCATTGATTCGATTCAAAAAAAAATCAGGGTGGTGGAGGCGATTGCTCAAGCAATTGATCTTACAAATCTAAAAGCGAGTCATTTGCGTGCCGAAGAGAGTGAAGGTCAATTTGATTTTGTGGTCTCTCGTGCAGTGACCCAAATGCCACGCTTTGTGGGGTGGGTGAAAAATAAAATAAGCACGACGCAGCAACACGAATTGGCCAATGGCATTCTCGCTTTGAAAGGAGGTGACTTGACAGCAGAACTTCAGTACTATCCCCATGCGAAAGTCTATCCACTTGATCGCTATTTTCACGAACAGTTTTTTACTACAAAAGCTGTGGTACACCTACCACTTTAGCCCATGTGTGGGTAGCGATAGTCTTTTGCTGGCACCATGGTTTCTTTGATGAGTCTGGGCGACACCCAACGCATGAGGTTTTGCATCGAGCCAGCCTTGTCGTTCGTTCCTGACGCTCTAGCACCTCCAAAGGGTTGTTGTCCGACAACAGCGCCACTTGGTTTGTCATTGATATAAAAGTTTCCAGCAGCGTTGACGAGCTTTAGACTTGCGTCTTCTATCACTAGACGATCCTGTGCAATCACAGCTCCAGTTAGACCATAAACAGAGGTGTTGTCGACCAAATCAATGGTTTCTTCCCACTGCTCATCATCATAAACATATATGGTTACCAAAGGACCAAATAACTCTGTCTCCATAGTGGTGTATTTTGAGTTTGTAGTCAGCAATACTGTAGGGGATACAAAATAACCTTTGGACTTGTCATAGGTTCCACCAACAAGCACTTCAACATCTTTGTCCTTTTTGGCTTGATTGATATAGCTTGCAAGCTTATCAAACGATGCCTCATGGATAACAGCTGTAATAAAGTGACTCATGTCTTCGGGAGACCCCATTGTAAAGGATTTGACATTTGCAACAACTTTATCAATGATTTTTTGGGCAATGGATTTTGGCAAATAAATTCGAGATGCTGCTGAACACTTTTGCCCTTGATATTCAAAAGCACCACGAGTAATCGCAGTGGCGACAACATCAATATCTGCTGAGTGATGTGCCAAGATAAAGTCTTTTCCGCCTGTCTCTCCCACGATACGAGGATAAGTTTTGTAGTTTTTTATATTGTCTCCAATTTTTTGCCACAAGTCTTGAAACACAAAAGTTGAACCTGTAAAATGTAGACCAGCAAAAGAGGGGTGTTGTAAAACGATATCAGTAATCATTTCAGGGTCACCCGAAACGAGTGTAATCACACCATCAGGAAGCCCTGCTTCTTTGAAAATATCCATCAAAATCTTTGCAGTATACATTTGATGATCGCTGGGTTTCCATACGACCACATTCCCCATCATCGCCATACATGAAGTGAGGTTGCAAGCAATGGCAGTAAAGTTAAATGGAGTCACAGCATAGGTAAACCCCTCGAGAGGGCGGTGTTCAATTCGATTGAACACACCATTTCCAGGGGCAGGTTGTTGCTGATAAATTTGAGATGCAAAGGCTGCATTGAATTTGAGAAAATCAACAGACTCACAAGTTGCATCTATTTCTGCTTGAAAGATATTTTTTGATTGGCCAATCATAGTGCCAGCATTGATGATGGCACGATAGGGCCCTGCAATTAAGTCAGCTGCTTTGATAAAAATCGAAACGCGATGTTCCCATGACATTGCTGCCCACTTCTTTTTGGCTTTGAGGGAGTTGTCAATCGCACGCTTGACATGTGCTGGCTGGGCAACGCTATAGGTACCGACAATGTGTTGATGATCATGTGGAGGTCGAATGGGTCGGGTATCTTTTGTATACACCTCTTCATCTCCAAGATATAAGGGCACTTCAATTTTGGACTGAAACATCTTTTTGTATGCTTCTTCAACTTTTTTTCTCTCTGGAGAGCCAGGTCTATAGTCATGAGTAACTTCGTTGAGGGGGGTGTCAACTGTAAAAAATCCGTACGGCATGATTTGTTCTTTTTTTGGTATCTAACAAATCTATGGAAAAGTGTTAAATAAATCAATTAAGCGCAAAGGCAGGACTTAATTTAAATTTGGGTATGTAGACTTTAAATTTTTTCGCAGTTGCAAGATTGATAAAATTATAATGCCCCACCATAGCGCCGATAGATGATGAAATCAAACTTCCCGATTTGTAGCTGAAAGTTTTACCAGGGTAGATCACCGGTTTTTTGCCCACAACACCTTCGCCGTCAATAATGGTTTGAGGTCTTAAAGAATCGACAATGACCCAGTGACGTGATTGCAATTGAACGGCCTCTTTTCCCTGATTTTGAATGATGATTTGATATGCATAGGAGTAGTTGAGATTGTAATTTTTGAAGTATGTCCCCTCAAAAAAAACTTTGACAGAAACGCAGATTCCGCTTGTTAGTAATTGCAACATAAATTAAAGGTACAAAACTTTTGTTTTTCTGTGTGTTAATTTCTAATTTGATTTGAATTTCCAAAGCCAACGCCAATCAAACGATCGGAGCGTTCGCCAAAGGGTCTGAAATAAACCAAGGCATAATAATCGTTTTCAGTCTCCCAGTGACTCCCACCAACACCATTTTCAAGTAATCGACTTGATGTATCAATGGCAACATACTTATAATTATACACCCCTTGCTTCAATCGAATTGTCGCTTGATGGGTGTTGGTTGTGGGCTCATATTGCAACTTGTGATACGGCTGCGGTTGGTGCTGATTGAATCGACCAGTCACATAAAAATCATAGTTTGTCTCGGCTGTTTGTAAGCTGTATGTCACCTCAGTATAATCAGCACCTGTGTTTGGATTGAATCGCTCAGTGGTTTGAATTACAAAATTCCCATTGATGTCGGGAGCATAAGTATATACATTTCCATTGCGCACATAATCAGGATATAAGATGCTTTGATAGAGTTCGTTTCGTCGAATTTGAACAACATTTCCACCTGTTGAGCGAATATCTTTTGTGTCAAAAAACAAGTACTCGTTGCCTCCTTCAAAAATCAAATCATTACTGTATTTATACTGAAATGTTTGGTTCATGACATAATCAAATTTTGAAATTTTTCTGGACGATGACCACTGAAAATTTTGAAGTGCCCAAACCTTTATTTCTTGTTCTGGTTGACGAGAGTTGAGGTTGTTCGTTTGCACTCCAATTTCAATTCGCTGCTGACTGTCAATACCATCCAAGTCACGCAATCTAAATACACCTAGCTGTACATTTGCTTGTTGTTCATAGACAACAAATCGGGTGGTGAAAATAAGATTTTGGTTTGAATCAAAAATACTCAAAAGGTAGTTTCCGCTGGTGGTGATTTCTACGTCTCTGTTTGGAACTGTAAGGGAATAGTGTGTGTAGCTTTGCAAGGTGGCTGATGAGTTGCTCATGTTTCGAATGCGTACATCGTCAAATCCATTGAGATACTCCGATTTAAACAATTCCGAGGCTGTCCAATCTGCGTCTGCATGTTGGATTGTGTAATAATAGTAAGACTCATCGCCATTCAGATCATCAAAATACAAAGTGAATGCCTTACCAAGTTCCACCATTGGGATATTGTACATTTCATCCTGTGCCTGAAAAAGGATTGTGGCGATGTGATTTGGGGGAAATTTTTCATCTAAAATTTGTCCTGTCACCATTGCAGGAAAAACAAACGCAAAAAAGATTTGTTTAACGTTTTTCAAATCAAAAAATTTAAAATTTTTACCAAAGATACCCAAAATCAGAGATGAAATGACAAAGTAAAAAAATGTTAAAAAAAATGAGCGTTAAACAAATTATTTGGAATTAATATAAATAAGAATAAAAAGAAGTCAGAACCTTTTTTTTAGCGCTTTTTACTAAGTAAATTTGCTTCTCAAAACAAGCAATAAATCATGTCTATTGACATCAAGATCCGAAAAGGTCTTAACCTCTGTCTAAAGGGGGCTGCCCCCAACATTCTTAAGACCGCACCAGCATCAACTAACTACGCGATAAACCCCACGGATTTTCATGGTGTATTTCCCAAACTTGTGTGTAAAGAGGGAACCTTTGTTCAGGCAGGGCAACCTTTGTTTTTTTCCAAATATCAAGAAAGCGTACAATTTGTATCGCCAGTCAGTGGAACAGTCAAAGAAATCAAAAGGGGTGCAAAGCGAAAAGTGCTTGAGATTGTTATTTCTGCTGATAAAAAACAACAGTCGGTCAAGCACAAACTTCCAGCATTGGATAAGATTACACCCGAGCAAGTTAAAGAGCTTTTATTGGCTTCAGGAAACTGGCCCTTTATCAAACAACGCCCTTATGATATTGTTGCTGATCCAAATGCAACACCTAAGGCGATTTTTATCAGTGCATTGGCAACTGCTCCTCTGTCTGCTCAGTTCGATGTGATCTTGGAAGGGCAGCAAGATGCATTCCAGACAGGAATCGATATTTTATCCAAACTCTCACCAAATTTACATTTGAGTGTTGGAGCCCAGGAAAGTAGTCAGATAGCAGAGACCAAAAACTGTACGATTCATCGTGTAAAAGGGCCTCATCCCGCAGGGAATGTAGGGGTTCAAATTCATCATATCGATCCAATTAATGCTAGTGAAACAGTGTGGGTCGTAGGCGCAGAAGATGTTGCCAACATCGGTCGATTTTTTCAAACAGGTGTTTTTGATGCTTCTCGAACCTTGGCAGTTGTAGGGCATCCCTTATCCACACCTTGTTATTTCAAGTCAAAAGTTGGTGCATCGCTCGCACCAATCCTCGAAGACGTGGGAGCCGAAAACCTTGCCAATCTACGTGTAATTAATGGTGATGTTTTGACAGGTACAGCGACTTCATCAGCTGGTTATGTAGGGTACTATAACAATACAGTTTCTGTACTTCCAGAGGGTGATCGATATCGCATGTTTGGTTGGTTACCTTTCGCTGGGCCTAATATCCACAGCATATCCAATACATCGTTGTCTTGGTTGTTTCCCAAACGACAATACACCCCAGACACCAATTTGAATGGGGAAGAACGTGCCTTGGTGGTCACTGGAGAGATGGAGCGAGTGTTTCCTATGGACATCTACCCCATGCAGTTGTTGAAAGCATGCATGGCAAACGATATTGAAAAAATGGAGCAACTTGGCATATACGAAGTCGCTCCCGAAGATTTTGCATTGATTGACTATGCAAACTCTTCCAAAATTGAAGCGCAAGCGATTATTCGTGATGCGTTGGATTTGATGTATAAAGAAGTTGGTTAATCCAAAGTTATGATGATAAGAAAACAAATTGATCGATTAAAAAAGCCATTCGCAAAAGGATCTAAATTCGAACGATTCGCACCAGCTGTAAATGCGTTCGACACCTTTTTGTTTGTCCCCAATCACACAACCAAAAAAGGAGCACACATTCGAGATGCTGTTGATTTAAAACGAACGATGGTTACAGTTATCATCGCTCTAATTCCAGCTTTGATATATGGAATCTACAATACAGGTTATCAATACTATATTCAAACAGGTGAGACCTTCACTTTTCTAGATGCCTTTCTACATGGTTCATTCAAGATTCTCCCCATGATTGCGGTTTCGTATGGGGTTGGACTAGCGATCGAATTTGCCTTTGCAGTCTATCGTGGGCACGAGGTAAACGAAGGATATCTAGTCACAGGACTCTTGATTCCCATGATCATGCCAGTAGATATACCTCTATGGATGGTTGGTCTGTCAGTAGCTTTTGCAGTCTTTATTGCCAAAGAGGCGTTTGGTGGAACAGGGATGAATATCCTCAACCCTGCTCTCACTGCTCGAGCGTTTGCTTTTTTTGCCTATCCAACTTATATGTCTGGAAATAAAGTATGGGTTTCAGAAGCCAGTAATGTTGATGGAATTTCAGGAGAAACCATATTAGGATCGCTTGCCTCTGGTGTTTCAGTTGACTACTCAATGTTTGAAATGTTTAGTGGTGCTATCCCAGGATCAATTGCAGAGACCTCAACGCTTTGGGTGTTGGTTGGTGCTGCAATTCTCATTTTCACAGGTGTTGGAAGCTGGCGTATTATGCTTGGCGGCGTCATTGGAGCAGCGATTATGGGCTATCTGTTCAACCTATGGGGTGCCAACACTTTAATGCAATTTGATTGGTATAGCCACCTCATTGTTGGAGGGTTTGCCTTTGGTATTGTATTCATGGCGACTGACCCTGTTTCGGCAGCACAAACTGTTCGTGGTAAATGGATTTATGGAATCCTGGTGGGGATCTTATGTATCCTCATTCGTGTCTTCAATCCTGCCTATCCTGAGGGTGTGATGCTCGCCATTTTATTGATGAATGTGTTTGCACCAACCATCGATCACTATGTTGTGCAATCCAATGTCAACAGAAGACTTAAAAGAAAACAACACAGTACAACTGTTCAAACGGCTTAATTATGAATAGAGACTCAAACGCATACACTTTTGGATTTGCTGCAGCGATGGTTGTTGTCGTCGCCTCTGTCTTGGCATTTACAGCAAGCTCACTCAAAGACTTTCAGCAAGAAAATGTACGCAAAGAAAAAATGCAGAACATACTTGCAACGATAGGAATCGAAATCGATCGAGATGGTGCAGAAGTTCTTTTTAATGAATACATCACCTCTCAGCTTGCTTTGCGAAACGACGGAACAGTCGATGAATCTGTCGATCCTTTTTCAGGAATCAAACTCGCTTTAGAGTTGAAAAAAGAACCAACCCAACAGCGTTTCCCATTGTATTTGGCAGATGTTCAAGGAGCGTCTTATTACATCATCCCACTTCGTGGTGCTGGGTTATGGGATGCGATTTGGGGATATATTGCTTTGGAGTCTGATCGAAATACCATTAAAGGAGCAGTGTTTGACCACAAAGCAGAGACTGCTGGTTTGGGCGCTGAAATCACACAACAATGGTTTATGGATCGTTTTGTTGGGGAAAAGGTTTTTGACAATGATGGCAAATTGGTCGGTATATCTGTATCCAAAACAAATAACGACCCCAAAGATCTCGATAAAAACGACCATGAAGTTGATGCCATCTCTGGCGCAACAATCACAGGTGACGGTATATCAGACATGATCATTGAGCGCTTGACCCATTATCAACCCTATTTAGAACAAACACAAACCACAACAACTGTTGCTGCAAACATGTAAGAGATATGTCAAAAAAAACAAACAAACCAATTTTTCTTTTTGTCGCAAAGGACAAAGAACCTTTGTTTTCAAAAAAGAATAGAGCACTTCTCACAGATCCTTTAGACGACAACAACCCAATCACTGTTCAAGTACTTGGGATTTGTTCTGCCTTGGCCATTACTGTTCAACTCGAACCAGCAATAGTGATGACCATTTCGGTTATTGCTGTGATGGGTGCCAGTAATGTGATTGTCTCTCTGCTGAGAAACCTTATTCCAAATCGAATTCGAATCATCGTGCAGCTTGTTGTTGTTGCATCTATGGTGATTCTTGTCGATCAAATTTTAAGGGCCTACGCCTATGACGTCAGTAAACAGCTATCGATATTTATTGGTCTGATCATTACCAACTGTATTGTCATGGGTCGATTGGAAGCCTTTGCTTTGGGGAATGGTGTTTGGAAATCTCTTTTGGATGGTGTTGGAAATGCTGCTGGCTATGGCTTTATGCTTATTTTGGTTGCTTTCTTTCGCGAGCTTTTTGGATCAGGAAATCTCTATGGATATCAAATTATCCCAGAGTCATTCTACGAAATGGGATATGTCAACAATGGATTTATGTTGCTATCTCCAATGGCACTGATCACTGTCGGGGTGATCATATGGCTTCAACGTGCGCGCAATCGTAAACTCATAGAAAAAGGATAGATCATGGATTACGTAAACCTATTTGTAAGAAGTATTTTTATTGAGAACATGGTATTCGCCTATTTCTTGGGGATGTGTTCTTATCTAGCTGTTTCAAAAACAGTCAAAACAGCTGTTGGGCTTGGACTGGCAGTCGTGTTTGTATTATCGATCACAGTACCAATCAATTTTTTGTTAGACAGTTATTTGCTACGTCCAGGTGCTTTGACGTGGTTGGACGCAAGCTATGCTGATGTTGATCTGAGCTTTTTGAGTTTTATCATGTTTATTGCAGTGATTGCATCGATGGTTCAACTCGTTGAAATGATCGTTGAAAAATTTGCACCTGCTCTATATGGAGCCCTCGGTATCTTTTTACCATTGATTGCAGTGAACTGCGCAATTCTTGGCGGGAGCTTGTTCATGCAACAAAAAGATTTTGCAGGTATAGGTGAATCAGCTGTCTATGGTGCTGGTTCAGGGATTGGTTTTTTCTTGGCGATCCTCGCCATCTCTGCTATTCGTGAAAAGATTGCCTACTCCAACATCCCTGCGCCATTGCGTGGTCTGGGAATAACATTTATTATAACAGGTCTCATGGCCATTGGTTTTATGAGTTTTATGGGAATTAAGATTTAAGTATTATGGATATCACAGTCGTTCTTGCTAGTGTAGTTGTATTTATGGTCATTGTGTTCCTATTGGTAGGAATGCTATTGGGAGTCAAAGCCAAGCTACTTCCCTCAGGACCAGTAAAGCTTATGATTAATGGTTCTGAAGATGTGGAGGTCGGCTCTGGTAACACCCTTCTCACAACTTTAGGAAACAATAAAATCTTTTTACCTTCTGCTTGTGGAGGTGGTGGCACTTGTATTCAATGTAAGTGCATCATCAAAGAGGGTGGTGGTGAAATCCTTCCCACAGAAGCACCTCACTTTACGAGAAAAGAAATCGCTGAGGGATGGCGTTTGGGCTGTCAAGTGAAAGTAAAGCAAGACATGGTTATCGAAGTGCCTGAAGAGGTCTTTGGCATCAAAAAATATGAAGCAACTGTTGTGCGAAACTGGAACGTAGCATCTTTTATCAAAGAGTTTGTTGTTGCCATTCCAGAAGATATGGACTACAAAGCAGGAGGATATATTCAAATTGAAATTCCTGCCTGTGAAATTCCATATAAAGATATTGATATCTCTGCTCACCCAGAAGAACATCCAGATGATGCCAACAAATTTCAACTCGAGTGGGATAAGTTTGGACTTTGGGATTTGACAATGAAAAACACTGAGGTCGTTGAGCGTGCATACTCGATGGCTTCCTACCCTGCAGAGGGGAAAGAGGTGATGCTCAATGTGCGTATCGCAACACCACCTTGGGATCGCAACAAAAATGCGTGGATGGACGTAAACCCAGGGGTTGCTTCGAGCTACATTTTCTCGAAAAAACCAGGTGATAAAGTAACGATTTCAGGGCCTTATGGCGAATTCTTCATCAATCATTCCGAAGCAGAGATGCTATACGTTGGTGGTGGTGCTGGAATGGCGCCAATGCGCTCACATCTCTACCACCTGTTTCGTACCTTAAAGACTGGTAGAAAGGTCACATTTTGGTATGGGGGTCGTTCGCGTCGTGAGCTTTTCTATGTTGACCACTTCCGAGCGTTGGAGAAAGATTTCCCGAACTTCAAGTTTTACGTTGCTCTGTCTGAACCTTTGGAGGAGGACAATTGGAAGGTCAAAGACAGTTTGGATGCAGAGGGAGATGGCTTTATCGGCTTTGTACATCAAGTTGTGATTGACCAATACCTCAACCATCACGAAGAGCCTGAAGACATCGAGGTCTATTTCTGTGGTCCACCACTGATGAATATGGCTGTTGAAAAAATGGCAGAGGACTTTGGTGTTCCACCAGAAAATGTTCGATTTGACGACTTTGGAGGATAAACCCTCAAGCCAAGAGTTACATCAATTGGCGATGAAAACTGTGGGCGATGACCTCATTGCGCAAGGCTATGAGTTTGTAGCTGTAAACAGTGAACTCAAAAAAGACCCTCAGTTTGTTTGTAAAAAAGACGATCAACTTGTTTTTGTGGTGGTGAAAGCCTGTATATATCCTTTCAATCCCAAAGATTATGACAGTGATTTGATCGAGAAAATCAAGGATCATGCTAGTAAATACGAGGCTGTGGTTTGTTTTGCTGGGGTTGGATTTGCACGAGCAGACCATTACGACTTACCTTTGGTGAAGTCTA
>CACNGE010000013.1 GCA_902619855.1 uncultured Bacteroidota bacterium | reverse complement strand
TTCCAAATATTCCATAGGGAGTAAATTTGATTATGAAAAGTGTAATTTTCATAATCAATTCGAATAGGGAGTCAAAAAAACCAAGTAATATTTTTTGGCTTTTGGCTTTAATTTTTGTGATGAAAAAGCCCATTAGAATTGCAAAAAAGATGATGGACAACATCTGATTTTCCACCATGGCAACAAAAAGATTGTCAGGCACTATATTCATTAGAGTACTCCCAAAAGATTCTTTTGCAACGCCGAGCCCTTCGACTTGATTGGCAAAACCCAAGTCAGCACCAATACCTGGTTTAAAAATGTTGACAACAACCAAACCTATGCACAAGGCAGCAGTACTCGTGCTGAGATAATATCCAATGGTTTTGATACCTAATATTCCCAAATTATCCCCACTGCCCACATTGGCAATACCTGAGACAATGGAAGTGAAAATCAGTGGAATAATAATCATTTTGAGGGCTTTGACAAAGACATCGCCCATCCACGCAATAAGATGAACATGATCACTAAAAAAAAGCCCGTATAGAACAGACAGTGCAAAAGCAATGAGGATTTGCCAGTATAATGCTAGTTTTTTCATGGAGAAATAAATTAATTTAAATGCGGTGAATTATTTGGGCTTATATTACTGCAATATAGTAAAATTGATAGACTCAATAGATTTAATCTTTGATGAATCGATCATCAGTGAGCAAAGGGCAGGAGCTGTGTTTTCCAAACCATTGGTATCTGTTTTTTGCAACCCTGTCATATGCATAATCTAAAACAAAAAAAGGGATAATTTTCAATAATATGCCAAGCCAACGAAGATATGGAAGCTGACGAATGATAAATAGAATCGCTTTGCTTTTGGTGTAAACCATTTCATCTTGACTACGCACCACGATTGAGTCTTCCTTTGATTCCAAAAGTGTTTTTTTGGCAAAAGAACTATCGAGGGTTGAGAATAAAAACTGTTTTTTCGAATCCAATCGCATGAGAATTCGCGACAACCTATTGCACAACACACAAACCCCATCGATTAAGATGACATGATGTTGGGAAGTATTCATGAAGATCGCTTGACAAGTTCCAATTCGTCTGTTTGAACTTGGGTGGTGAAGGCTCCGTAATTGACAATGGCTTTATTGTTTTCCAAACGATCAATCGTGCCAACTGCCTTTCCATCGAACAAACGAACCTGATCGCCGATATTTAATTGCACTTTTGGACGCTTTTTTTCAACTGGCTTAGGTTTATCTTTTTTCTCCACCCGAACCTTTTCAATTATTTTCTCAACCTCAACTTTAAGTTTTTTCTTCTCTGACTTTTTCTTGCGAATCAGCGCAGTAGATTGCTTTTTTCGTTTAGCATTTTCAAATTCAACGATCTGCAAAAGTCCAGCAACTAAGGGTCGTTTCTTTCCATTTAGAAAATAGGACTCAGCAAGATCATTGACTTTATTTCCCAAAACGATCATGCGTTGATCTTGATCGAAAAGATTTTGATAGCTTTCCAATTTCGCTTTGACTTTCGCATTGAGGGTTTCTAATTTCTCGTTTTGCTTTTTACTTTTTAACGCTTCGTCCTGTAGCTCTTTGGTGTTTTTCGCCATCGTAGAACGCTCACGTTGCATTTTAGCAAGAGTCGCATCAAA
The DNA here is from genome assembly GCA_902619855.1 of uncultured Bacteroidota bacterium. Classification (GTDB taxonomy): domain Bacteria; phylum Bacteroidota; class Bacteroidia; order Flavobacteriales; family Flavobacteriaceae; genus UBA724. The sequence continues at coordinate 37,487 of CACNGE010000013.1, read as the reverse complement.
ACGAACTTTTTCTCGATCGATTTTCTTTTTGGCACGATTAATCAATCTATAAGGTATGCCATTTTTTTGAGCAACTTCAAAGGTAAAAGAACTCCCAGCTTCACCTGTTACAAGTTGGAAGGTGGGGGAGAGTTTATTACGATCAAATTGCATATTTGCATTTGCAGCGTGAGGAAATTCTTCTGCTAACAATTTGAGGTTTGTGTAATGTGTGGTAATAACTCCTAGTGCTTTTTTCTCATAAAAAACCTCCAGAAAAATCTCTGCCAGCGCCCCACCAAGCTCTGGGTCTGAACCTGTGCCAAACTCATCAATCAACAACAGGCTTTTTTCATTACATTTCTTCAAAAATCGATTCATATTCTTCAAGCGATAGCTGTATGTACTCAATTCGTTTTCAATCGATTGGTTATCTCCAATATCAGTAAGAACGTTTTCAAATATGCACATATGCGATTGTTCATCAACTGGAACTAAAAATCCAGTTTGAACCATGAGTTGCAACAATCCAATTGTTTTTAGTGTGATGCTTTTTCCTCCAGCATTTGGGCCAGAAATGACAAGTATTCGGAGTTCGCTATTCAGATGAATTGTCTGTGGATGGGTGGTTTGTTTCTTTTCTTTGTTTGACAAATAGAGTAGGGGATGATAGGCATTTGCTAGGTCCAAATCATTAGTGTCATTTAATTTGGGCATCACCCCATTGATTTGCTGTGCATACAACGACTTGGCGCAAATCACATCAATTTCGGTTGCATAGCGTTGATAATTGGCTAAAATATCCTCATAGGGTCTCATCCAATTGGTGAGTGCACGTAGAATACGATCTATTTCTTCTTGTTCATCATAAATTAGATTTTCCATCTCTTGACTATACTGCACAACTGCTTGGGGCTCGATGTAAACAATCCTGCCTGTTTTGCTACTCCCCAATAGAGAACCTTTCACCTTGCGACGATACATTGCTTTCACAGCCAAAACCCTTCTGTTGGAGATGACTGTTTCTTTGATATCATCCAAAAATCCTAAACTCTGGTATATGTTCATTGCCGATCCAAAACTCTGACTGATTTTACCACGAACTCGTTCCATCTCCTTGCGAATAACTGCTAGTGAATCAGATGCATCATTGCGAATCTCTCCAAAGCGATCAATGTTGTGATCGATTTCTTTTGGGATCGATTTTTCAATGGGAATATCTTGTCCAAACTTGTAAAGTTGTGGAAAAAAGAGTTTTGTTTTTTTAAAAAATCGCAATAGAGTTTGTGTTGTCTTTACAAGATGAGCAATGTGTTGAAAAGACTCAATCTCGATCTTACTGTTTTCAATCGAAAGCAATTCCAATGCTTTATCAATCGACTCAAAACCGTGGTTTGGGATGTTGTGCTCACTTGCATAGGAGCTTTTGTACTCATTCACACGTTCAATTTCGATTTGAACACGTGACAGGGAAGTGTATGGATGAAGGTCGAGTAATTCTTTTTTTCCAAGATTAGTGGTGCAACACTCTGCTGCTTGCTGTAGAACAATATCAAATTCTAAGTCGGTGACACTCTTTTCGCTTATCTTTTTCATTGCATTTCCTTACCTTCGTAAAACGCAAAACTAACCTTTTTTTGATGAATGTTAAACTGGAATCGTCGTGGAAAGTTGCCTTATCAGAGGAGTTTTCAAAACCATACTTCAAGGAGTTGACAAACTTTTTACGACATGCTTATCAATCAACGACAGTTTATCCACCTGCGGGTCAAATTTTTAATGCATTGGATTCTTGCTCACTTCCACAAATACGTGTTGTTATCTTTGGTCAAGATCCATATCATGGTGTAGGGCAGGCGCACGGATTGAGTTTTTCAGTACCAGAAGGCATAGCTCATCCACCATCACTCGTCAATATATTTAAGGAACTGGAGTCTGATACAGGTAAGGAATATCCCGAGCATGGCTCACTGAACTCTTGGGCATCTCAGGGGGTGCTGCTCCTCAATGCAATCCTAACAGTTGAAGCGAGCAAAGCTGGAAGCCATCAAAATAAGGGCTGGGAATTATTTACAGATGCTGTTATTGATGTGATTTCAGCACAGTGCAATCATATTGTTTTTATGTTGTGGGGGAATTATGCAAAGCAAAAAGGCAAACGAATTAATAGAGAACGCCACCTGGTTTTGACATCTGGACATCCATCACCATTGAGTGCCAACAGAGGGTTGTGGTTTGGCAATCGACATTTTAGTCATGCCAATGCGTTTCTGAAAAGCAAAGGAAGACCTGCAATTGATTGGTAGTTAGAGTTTTGTTAAAACAACTTTACACAACGAAGATTTTACGAATGTGCCATTGCCCAAAGGCATTTCAACAATTTCTCTGATGGGTTCTTGTGAGCATGATTCACCGTTGTTGAATGAAAAAGTATCACCCTCTTCTGTGCCAGCATCATAGACATGACCAACAACAGTTATTCAATTACAAACTCTAAATCTTCTTTTAGTAGATTAACATTAATACAGACAACAAACCATTCAGGGCTAGATGCAAGCATCGATAATAAGGAAACAGCTGGAAAGTCAGTTTTATTTTAATCAAAAAATAAAGCTAACTAGATAGTCAGCTGTTTGTTCTTATGTTTTTTCTGTTACGTTTAGATCAAAAATGAGATCATCCACCTCTATATCAAAATCAGTTGTTACACAAAAAAAATAGGAATGGGAAGAGAAAAAAAAGATATTTCATGATATGGAGCTTTAGTTAAAAACATGCAAAAAATGTTATGCCAAAGCAGTATCAAAAATGAAAAATTATATTCATGAAAGCTATAATTTACCTTCTTTGATTGCAGATGTGACAGTTACGATCATATCATAAATAGCCTGATCTGGATTTTTAGAGAATGAGCCATTGATTCGATTTGCGAGTATGACTGAAATCGAAATGGCTTTATGCCCCAAAACACGACTCAAGCCATAAATACCTGCAGTTTCCATATCGAAATTGGTGATCACGCTATTGTAATACTTGAATTGAGATAAATGATGATTGTCAGAATCGACAACTTTTTGGGTTCTCAAGTGACGTCCTTGTGGCGCATAAAAACCTGCATTTGTAGCAATAATCCCTTGTTGCATTCCAAGATCAATACAAGCTGCCAATAAGTTTTCATCACCCAACGTATAGTAGGGATGGTTGATTTTTTTTGGATTTCCCATATGTGAATGAAGTGCTTCGGCAAGGGGGTGGTCGCTCATTTTTGGGTCATAATAATGCATCAAGTTGTCAAAACCTATAGCACCTTTGGCAACAACCAAACTGTCCAACGCAATATCAGACTGAATGGCTCCAGAAGTACCCAAACGAATAAAAATTAGAGGATTAGGGTAGTGAAGAGGTGTCCCTGAGTTGAGATCAAAAGAAAATAAAGCATCGATTTCGTTGAATACTATATCGATGTTATCTGTCCCCATGCCAGTTGAAATAACACTTATGGATTGATTTCCCAGCTTGCCAGTATGAATACAAATTTCTCTTCTTTGGTGCCGAAAGTCAATACGATCAAAAAATTGAGATACTGTTGGAACTCGTTCAGGGTCTCCAACAGTAATAATGAAAGGGGCACAATGCTCGGGTCTGATCCCTAAATGATAAATGGAGCCATCATCATTCAATATGAGTTCTGATGCATTCATCCGCCCACGCGTTTCACATTGTGTCCTTGCTTTTGTAAGTGTGTCATGATCTTATCTCTAAAATTCCCTTGTATGATAATTTCATTGTTTTTTGCACTTCCCCCAACTGCACATAGTGATTTTAACTCTTTTTCGAGGGCTTTGAGTTCTTTAGGACTCCCGGCAAATCCTTTGATGACAGTTACAGTTTTTCCGCCTCGACCTTTGTTGCTGAAGTGCGCTTCTAAATTTTGTTTTCTCACTTTTGATTCAGGTTTATAAGCTCCTTCGGCTTCAGGAAAGAGAGATTTTAGTTCGGAAAGACTGTTGAGTTTTACCATGATTATTTTCGTAAACCCAAATCTCGAAGGCGTTCCTCCAAAAATTCACCAGCAGTGATGTTTTCAAATTTTTTAGGGTTTTCATCATCAATGCAATGTGGGAGTACATCGAGTTTCATATTCGAAATTGGATGCATAAAGAAGGGGATAGAGTAGCGTGAGCTGTCCCATAATGATCGAGGTGGATTGACAACCCTGTGGATGGTTGATTTTAACTTGTTATTGGTGTGTCGAGAGAGCATATCACCAACGTTGATGACAAGTTCGTCTTCTTCTGCAATGGCATCAATCCAATCTCCTTGATGATTTTGTACTTGTAAGCCACGTCCTTGTGCACCCATGAGCAAGGTAATCAGATTGATATCGCCATGAGCTGCTGCACGTTCAGCTTTTTTGGGTTCTTCCAGGATAGGAGGATAGTGAATGGCTCTTAAAATGCTGTTTCCATCCTTAACGTAAGGATCAAAATATAATTCTTTCAAACCTAGATGGAGTGCTAACGCTCGCAAAACAAAAAGACCTGTTTTTTCGAGTGCTGCAAAAGTTTTTTGACCAACAGAGTTAAAAGCAGGATTTTCATCAACCAGCACGTTTTGTGGATAATCTTCTCCATTTGTAGGAGGATTATTTTGCCCAAAATGAAAAAACTCTTTCAAATCACCAGTGGTTCTTCCTTTTGCATGCTCTTTTCCAAAAGAGGTATAACCACGTTGACCAGCAAGCCCTGGAATTTCATATTTGGCTTTAGTTTCATAAGGAAGACTAAAAAAAAGACGAACTTGGGAGTAGAGTTCATCGATCAAATCTTTACCCAGAAAATGCCCTTTGAGTGCAACAAAGCCAATTTCCTCGTAAGCTCTGCCCAAGTTTTTAATAAATGACAAACGCTTATCATTGTCATTTCCTAAAAAATCTCCTAAATCAACTGATGGAATTTGATTCATATTCGTGCTTTACACAAAATTAAGCATTTATATCAATATCTCATTCAAAGGGGTTAAGGGAAGCGAAAACGCCTCTGCCAATGCTCGGTGTACTACTTTTCCATGAACCACATTGAGTCCATTGGCAAGGTGGGGGTGTTGCTTACAAGCCGACTGCCAACCATCATTGGCAAGCGCAACAGCATAGTCTAAGGTCACATTGTTCAGTGCTTGGGTTGATGTATGTGGAACACATCCAGGCATATTGGCCACAGCATAATGAAGAATATCATCAATCACATACTTAGGGTTTTCGTGAGTGGTTGGGCGAGTCGTTTCGAAACACCCCCCTTGATCGACAGCAACATCGACCAAAACAGCTCCTTTTTGCATGATGCTGAGGTGTTTTCGGGCAATTAGTTTTGGTGCCTTTGAACCAGGAACCAGCACAGCTCCAATAACCAAATGCACTTTTGATAGATGTTTTTCAATTGCACTTGGTGTTGACAAGCAAGCTGCAACATTATCTGGCATAGTGGCATTGAGTATTTCGAGTCGTTTTGGGTTGATGTCATAGATGGTCACGTTTGCTCCCATTCCTGCAGCAACTAAAGCAGCTTGAGTGCCAACAACACCACCACCGAGTACCATGACATCAGCAGGGGAGACACCCTTCACACCTCCCATCAGTACACCTAAACCGCCTTGAGGCCTTTCCAAATACTTCGCGCCTTGTTGACTGGCCAATCGACCAGCAACAATTGACATGGGGGTAAGCAAAGGAAGACCACCATTGTCATCAGTAATGGTTTCATAGGCCAAACAGACGGCATTGCAGGCCATCATAGCTTTGGTCAGTGTTTTGGAAGATGCAAAATGAAAATAGGTGTATATGATTTGTCCTTCTTTGATAAGTTCATACTCTTGAGGCAAAGGCTCTTTAACTTTGATAATCATTTCAGCACGATAAACCTCTTTGGGGTTTTCCACAATTTGAGCACCTGCATTGATGTAGGCTTCATTTTGAAAACCACTGCCGACACCAGCATTGTTTTCAACAGAAACAGTATGACCCTCATTAACAAGATTACTTACAGCAGTGGGCGTCATGCCCACACGATACTCATTGTTTTTAATTTCTTTAGGGACTCCAATGGTCATATAATGATATTATTCACAAATATCTATTAAATACTTCTATTTATAACAAAATTAGGGTGTATAAAGAACAAAATATAATTTAACATAATATATATTATAGCAAAAAAGGAGGAAAATGATATTATAATATTAATCAAATCATAAGGAACTGTTGTATGAATCTTGACGAATTGAGATTATACAGTTGTTTTTAATTAAATGTATATTTATGGCACCAGGTCAATAAAGCTATGAATCGAATTAAGATTTTATTTTACTGTTTCACAATTGTATCGTGTTCTACGAATCTAAATTAATTGTAGGAATTTACTGGAATCATTACAAATCATGCTATAGTTTCGCCAGCACATCCTTTGGCGAGTGAAATCGGTGTCTTTATTCTACCAGGGTGGTAATGATGGTCGTTTGGAAGGAGGCGCAGACCCACGAGGAGTCAATACTGCCCTTGAGTATTAATTGTTGATAAGGTTGTTAATGAACAGCCTTGTGTCCAAGTTTTGTATTTGTTTTTACGTTGTAATTTTATACAAATACAAGACGATGAACGACCGACACAATGATATCATTCGTATTCGCCCTCAGATCAAAAAGCATCAAACTATTGAGAATATGTCTGCTGAAGAGCGCTTTCAAAACGCTACGCTACGACCAGTTTTGAAGTTACAAACCCCCCTACTCCTCGCCTCTTTTGTCAATTATGCTATTAAGCATAAAGGGGTGTTTTTTGATATTCCGATTGACAAGCAAATAGCATATATCGAGAACGCCATACATAAAGACCAAAAGTTTCGCAATGCGCTGAAAGGCATGATTCTTGGCCAGTTTACGATGGAAGAATACATAGCTTACACTCAAAATTCATCGAAACTCAACAAAAGGATGATGAACTTGGTGATTGCTCGTTTGCAGGATCAATTGCAGTTGTTGGTGCCGCAGGTTTTGTCTAAGACGGGATAGCCAAGACTTTATTACTTCTTTAATTCATAGACCAACAATTAATTGTTGTTTTGTTAGATTAACAAAATTTGAATATCAAAAGGGCTACCTATTGAATTTAAAAAAGACGAGCTCAACCTTTAAACCAAACTCTCCCCATTTGCATTGGTTGTCAAGACATCGCTCATATAGTCCACAAAGGGTCGTACTGCTTTTAGGGCTTTGTCTGCACGATATATAAAGTCAGGTTGGCAGATTTCCTTGTCTGTGTAGTCGATCGTGAATACATGCTGCTTAAAACGCAATAAATCAATCTGTGGGTGGTCCTTGGCATAACCCTTTGGAGCTGTTTTGACTGCCTCACCCTCCAATTCACCCCATACACTGCGAAAAGACTTATCGTTAAGGATGGCGCGATACTCATCTCCATCGATGTCAATCTCTTGTCGGATGCGCTTGAGATCAGCTGGGTTGGGTGCCCAAAACCCACACGCCAAAAAGTTTTTTCCAGTTGATAAATGCAAATAATATCCTCCTCTACATTGAGGCTTTGTGCGATGCCAAGTAAGACCAAAATGGGTTTTGAAAGGAGTTTTGTCATTCGAAAAACGAATATCTCTATAAATACGAAACAACTTAAACCGATCAATACTGTCATGCTGATTGAGGTAGTCTTTTAGCGCTTCGCCAAAGGCCTTTACCTGAATCTCAATTTCCTTAAATCTCGGTTTTTGCGCAGCAAACCACTCACGATTATTGTTTTGTTTTAGTTCTTTAAAAAAAGTATAGAGTTCGGATGGAAATTGCATGGGAATTTATTTTTGTGTTTTATAAAAATATATTTTTTTGCATAAACCAAATCCTTAATCTATGCCCCTTGCAAACTCATACATTTTCTTTTTAGTGCTCATTATACTCAACAATCTATTCTACAAGTACTTACTCTAGTAAAACCCGTTTTAAGTTTTGTGGTGATCTCAGTTTTATTTTTTACGCATTTCTATATACAATACCTAGACTATTCAGTAAGCGGTATTCCCAACAATGGTGTTCTGTAATTTAGAACAGATTAAATACAAGTCATGATGAATTTGTTAATCGTGGCAGTATTGATCGTTACTACCTACAACCTCCACAGCTATTTTAAAAAGTATTTTTCAAAAACTCCCTTGATTAGCGTATTTATGATCATGGTGGATTATGTAATAATCGTTTTATTGATCATGACGCTATTGACCTGGCCGTCGTTTTATTAAGCGAATTTTAAGGATATCTAAATGAGGAGCTATTCATTTTGTCGTTCTTCTAGAATCTGAACAACATCATCCAATCGATGTCCTTTGGCTTGTAGTAATATCATTAGATGAAAGATTAGATCAGCACTTTCATTGAGAAATAAATCACTGTTTTCGTCTTTGGCCTCGATCACTGTTTCCACTGCTTCCTCTCCTACTTTTTGGGCAATTTTATTTATCCCCTTCGCAAATAAACGCGCAACATAACTCTTCTCAGAAGGGTTGTTTTTACGATCAGCAATAACCTCTTCCAAGACAGTTAAAAATCCATAACTCGACCTATTGTCTTCACCCCAACAGGTATCATCTCCTTTGTGGCAGCTCGGCCCTACTGGATTGGCTTGGATCAATAAGGTATCCTGATCACAGTCCACTGCCATATCCACGAGTTGTAAAAAGTGACCACTCTCCTCCCCTTTTGTCCACAGTCGTTTTTTAGAACGACTGTAAAAGGTGACTTGCTGTTTTTCCTGAGTTGTATTTACTGCCTCCTGATTCATGTAGCCCAACATCAAAACGCGTTTGGTGCTGGCATCTTGTACGATAGCTGGAACAAGTCTGTCGGGATGTTTACTAAAATTAATTGTCATCTAGTTGGTATTTTTTGTAATCGTAATTTGTTTTTAAGCTCTTGTATGCCAATTTCTTTAAAATGAAAAACGCTAGCTGCCAAAGCTGCATCTGCATTTCCATCTATGAAGGTATCAATAAAGTGTTGTATTGTCCCAGCACCCCCAGAAGCAATCACAGGTACAGTCACGATATTGCTGAGTTGTCGAAATACATGATTGGCGAATCCTGCTTTGGTGCCATCGTGATCCATGGATGTGAAAAGCAACTCCCCTGCTCCTCGTGCGACTGCTTCTTTTGCCCATTCAAAGAGTTTTTTCTCTGTGGGGACCTTGCCCCCAACCATATGCACAATCCACTCATTAGCAATCTGTTTGGCGTCGATCGCAACAACAACACATTGTGTTCCAAATCGATTTGCGATTTCGCTGATCAATTCAGGACGTCGCACAGCTGCAGAGTTGATCGATACCTTGTCAGCTCCATTGTCTAGCAGAACACCAACATCTTCTAAGGCTTTGATTCCCCCACCAACGGTAAAAGGTATGTCGATTGCTTGGGCAACATCACGAACGAGTTTGGCAAGGGTTTTTCGCTTTTCCTCTGATGCTGATATATCTAAAAACACAAGTTCATCTGCGCCTTCATCAGCATAGCGCTGTGCAAGCTCGACAGGATCACCAGCATCACGAAGGTTGACAAAGTTAACCCCCTTAACTGTGCGTCCATCTTTGATATCCAAACAGGGTATGATTCTTTTTGTGAGCATACTAGTTTTGATTGAGTTGATATGTTTCTAAGTCTTTCAGCGCAATGTTTCCTTCGTATATCGCCTTACCCACGACTGCAGCAGCACAACCAAGTTCACGACAAGCATATAGGTCATCCATCTTGCTCACGCCTCCAGATGCAATCAAGGAGATACCATCGACTGTTGCCAATAGTTCTTTGTATAGTTCTAGCGAGGGCCCTGCTAGCGTACCATCTTTGGCAACATCTGTGCACAATACGTTTGTAAAACCCTTTTGTACATAGTTTTTTACAAAATAAAAGACATCGATACCAGAGTCTTGCTCCCAACCATGGGTTGCAATGCGACGATTTTTGGCATCTGCTCCCAAAATCAATTGATCGCCCCCATAGGCTTCTAACCATTCCAGTACAAGCGCTGGTTGAGTCACAGCAATACTACCCAAAGTCACTTGTGCAACACCACAGTCAAAAGCAGTTTGCAAGTCTTTTGCTGATTTGATCCCCCCGCCAAAGTCCACATGTAGGGATGTCTTTGTGGTAATCGATTCTAAGATATTGGTATTGACTATATGTTTGGCACGAGCACCATCGAGATCAACCAAGTGCAAATGAGTGATGCCAGCACCCTCAAATTGTTTGGCAACCTCAAGAGGAGAATTACTATAAACAGTTTTGGTGTCATATACACCCTTTGTCAGGCGTACACATTGTCCGTCGATGATATCGATAGCAGGAATCAAAATCATAACTGAAGAAAATTTTGAAGGAGTCGAGCACCCATTTGACCGCTCTTTTCAGGGTGAAACTGAGTGCCAAAAAAATTATCTTTTGCCATGGCAGCAGCAAAGTCTACATCATAAGTACAAGTGCCTACAGTGTTGTTGTTGGGCTTGGCATAATAGCTGTGAACCATATAAAAATAACTGTTGTTTGGGATCTTGGCAAACAATACACCACGCCCATCAACTTCATTCCAACCCATATGAGGCACATTAAGTTTGGTTGTAAATCGAACAACATCTGTATTAAAAATACCCAGACCCTTGGTATTCCCTTCTTCAGAGCTATTACACATCAACTGCATCCCTAAGCAAATCCCCAACACTGGTTGGGTAAGTGCTGGAATGAGGGCGTCTAAACCAGTGCTTTTGAGTTTCGCCATTGCTGAACTCGCTTCCCCTACGCCTGGAAAGATGACATGTGAGGAAGATTGTATGATGTTGGCATCGCAGTTTAGTGTAGCTGAAAACCCCAAACGCTCCAACGCAAAACGAATGCTTTGGATATTCCCTGCCCCATAATCGATGATCGATATGCTCATAATTGCCCTTTGGTTGAAGGTAAAATCAATTTTTCAGGGTCACGCTGAATGGCTGCTTTAATGGCTTTGGCGAAGCTTTTAAATATCGCTTCAATTTTGTGATGCTCGTTGTGACCCTCTGCCTTGATGTTGAGATTGGTTTTTGCACCATCTGCAAACGATTTAAAGAAGTGGAAAAACATCTCAGTAGGCATTTTCCCAATCATTTCACGCTTAAACTTTGCATCCCACATCAGCCATGCGCGACCTCCAAAATCAATGGCAACTTGCGCAAGGCAATCGTCCATAGGTAAGCAGAAACCATAACGCTCAATTCCAAGTTTGTTTCCCAAGGCCATATAAAAAGCTTCGCCCAAAGCGATGGCAGTATCTTCGATGGTGTGATGCTCATCGACATCCAAATCTCCTTTGATGGTCAGTTCGATATCAATCCCCCCATGACGAGCCAATTGATCCAACATGTGATCAAAAAAGGCAATGCCAGTATCGATTGCACTTAGCCCAGTACCATCGAGATTGAGTGCAATGGAGATGTCTGTTTCTTTAGTTGTTCGCTTGTGTGTATAATGACGATCACCTGCTTTTAACAGCGCATATACATCACACCAATTGGAAGTAGTCAATGCAATGGATCTTTTGGTGGTTTCATCTGGTGTTTCGCTTAGGCGATCATCGATTTTGAGCCAAATACCCTTCGAACCAAGGTTGACAGCCAGTTGCATATCACTTAATCGATCGCCAATGACATAGGAGTTTTTTAAATCATAATCACCTGTTAGATAGTTATTTAATAAACCCGTTTCAGGTTTACGTGTGGGTGCTTTATCATCTGGGAAACTCTTGTCTATAAAAACTTCGTCAAATACAATCCCTTCGTTTTTCATTGCATCGATAAGAAGTTGATGGATCGGCCAAAACTGTTCTTCGGGAAAGCTTTTAGTACCTAGCCCATCCTGATTTGTGACCATCACCAGCGCATAGTCCAATTCATTGGCAATACGACCAAGATAGGTGAACATACCAGGGTAGAAAGTCAGTTTTTCAAAACTGTCGAGTTGGTAGTCGTCTGGCTCTAAAGCAAGTGTACCATCTCTATCGATAAATAAAACCTTTTTCATTTATGACAATCGATTTAATGTTTGGATCAAAATTTTATTTTCATCAGCTGTACCAACAGAGAAACGAAGGCAGTTTTCACACCCCACCTGTTTACTACGGTTACGCACAACGATGTCATTTTCGATAAGTTGAGCATATCGTTTGTTGGCATCATCAACCTGTACCAAAAGGAAATTCGCATCACTCGGGTAAACCTTTTCAACAAAGGAAATCTTCTCTAGCTGTGCAAAAAGACACTTTCTTTCTGCAATAAGTTGTGTGACTTGCCCTTGGGTTGTATCCCAATCCTCTAAAGCAGAAATGGCGCGGTCTTGGGTCAATGAATTGATATTATATGGGGGTTTGATTTTGTTGAGAATATCGATAATCTCCTCACTTGAAATGCAGATCCCAAGCCGAATTCCCGCTAGTCCATAGGCCTTGGAAAGGGTTTGGGTGATGATTAAGTTGGGATAGGATGATAATTCCGAAACCAAACTTTTTTGCGTAGAAAAGTCGATATATGCCTCATCAATTACCACTAGACCAGTAAAAGATTGTAATAAAGTAAGGATGTCCTCTCGGCGAAAAGAATTGCCACTAGGATTGTTGGGTGAACACAGGAATATCGCTTTGGTTTGGGTCGAAACCTGATTGAGAATATCTTTTGTAACTAACTGAAAATCATTATTTAAAGGCACTTCATTTAAAAAAATACAATTGATATTTGCAAGCACTCTATACATCCCATAAGTTGGGGGCATCACAATAATTTTGTCTTGATTTGGAATGCAAAACGCACGAAAAATTAAGTCCAAAACCTCGTCACTTCCATTACCGAGAAGCAATTGATTGGCAGCTACCCCTCTGCGCCTTGCGATGACTCCTTTTAGCTTTCGTTGCTGCGGATCAGGGTAACGGTTTACACCATTGTCAAATGGATTCTCATTCGCATCTAAATACACAACCTCTCTCTCAACAGTGTCAAATTCGTCCCGCGCCGAGGAATATGGCTGTAAATCAGCAATGTGTGCGCGAACTAGTTTTTGGAGATCAAAACTCATGTCAAATCTTTTAATCGAAGACTTACAGCGTTTTTGTGTGCATACAAGCCCTCTGCATCAGCTAGGGTTTCTATAGAGGGTCCAAGGTCTTTCAAGCCTATCTCACTTATTTTTTGAAAAGTAATTGCCTTGAGAAAACTATCCAAGTTAACTCCACTGTATTGTTTGGCGTACCCATTGGTCGGTAAGGTGTGATTGGTCCCCGAAGCGTAATCACCTGCACTTTCAGGAGTATAATTCCCAATAAACACCGATCCAGCATTGGCCACCCCTTTGACAAACTTGTCTTCGTTGGCCATACAAATGATATAGTGTTCCGGTCCGTATTCGTTGATAAAAGCAATAGCATCTGATTCAGAAGAAAAGTAAATGGCTGTTGAGTTTGCAAGGGCTTGTACAGCGATTTCTTTTCTTGGAAGTGCCTCCAACTGCTTTTGTACTTCGTCTTTTACCTTGTCAATGGTGTCTTGACTGGTACTGACCAATACCACTTGACTATCTGTTCCATGCTCTGCTTGTGACAGTAAGTCTGCTGCGACATAAGAAGGTACTGCTGTCTCGTCTGCGATGACCAGCAACTCACTCGGGCCGGCGGGCATATCGATTGAAACGCCGTAATGCGTTGCTTTTTGTTTGGCAGCAGTAACATATTGATTACCGGGCCCCAATATCTTATAAACTTGTGGAATCGTCTCTGTACTAAAGGTCATCGCACCGATGGCCTGGATCCCCCCAACTTGAAATAAGCGGGTAACACCGCATTTATAAGCCGCATAGCGGATGGATGGCGCAAGTTGACCAGATTGATCTGGCGGCGTACATAATACGATTTCACGACAACCAGCAATTGTAGCAGGAATGGCAAGCATAAGTAAAGAAGAAAACAAAGGAGCTGTCCCGCCTGGGATATAAAGACCGACTTTCTCAATTGGTCGTTTCTCTTGCCAACATGATACCCCCTCTTGCACATCAAGCTGAACTCGATCGGTTTGCTGTGCTTTGTGGAAAGCGTAGATATTTTCATAGGCCTTGTCAATTGCAGCTCGTAAATCAGCTGATAACTCGTTTTTAGCGCTTTTTAGATCGGATAGGTCAACTTCAATGCGCTCGGGTCGATAGCCATCAAACTTCTCGCTGTAGGTCTGAATGGCCTGATCCCCTTGCCTTTGAATTGCGCCAAAGACTTCGTCCACAACTGGCATGATATCACCTAAAAATGCCATTGGGCGTGCAGTTAGCTCACTCCATTGATTGGTAGTTGGATTCAAAACCGTTTTCATAAGACCATTTTTTCTACTGGGCAAACCAAAATATCTTGCGCGCCAGCTGATTTTAACTCGTCTATGACTTCCCAAAACGTTCCATCATTGATCACAGAGTGTAGTGAGCTCCACCCGGGTTCGGCTAAAGGCAATACCGTTGGAGATTTTAATACGGGGAGTATCAACGATATCTCATCAATACTCTCATTGGGGACATTCATCAGAATATACTTTGACTGGCGTCCTTTAAGTACGGACTGAATGCGGAATTGTAACTTTTTTAAAATATCATTCTTTTCAGCGTCCAATGTACTACTGGCTGCGAGAACAGCTTCGGATTTAAACAACACCTCGACTTCTTTAAGGTTGTTTTTAAACAAGGTGGAACCACTAGAAACAATATCGCAAACCGCATCAGATAAGCCGATATTCGGAGCAATTTCTACAGAACCATTGATGATGTGAAGCTCAGCTTCAATCCCTTTTTCTCTAAGAAAGACCTTCACTGTATTTGGATAGGAAGTTGCGATTTTCTTACCTGTTAAACTTTCAATACCCTTATATATATCCTCTTTCGGAATAGCTATCGAAACCCGACATTTCGAAAATCCTAACTTTTCTTTTATTGAGATATCGTCGCCTTTTTCAACCAGTAAATTTTCACCAATAATCGCAATATCAACAACTCCGTCACGAAGATATTGGGGGATATCACCATTACGCAAGTAAAAGATTTCTAGAGGAAAATTACGAGCGACAGCTTTTAACTGGTCTTTGCCATTATCGATAGAGATTCCGCAGTCATTAAGGAGTTTCAATGATTCATCATGGAGTCTTCCAGACTTTTGAACTGCGATGTGTAACTTTTTTTTCACGATTTAAATTTATATAAACAAAAAACCCGCTTGAATCTCAAACGGGTTTGGAATAAGTTATATCATATCCAACTCAACTCGTCTGAGACAAGGCAATTAAGTGATGGATATGTATGTTTTTTTTCATTTCGATTGCAAATATCAAACAAAAATTTGAAAAAAACCTATTGATTGCCCAAAATTATTGGTAAACCATCTTTACCACTACCAATGACAATCACTTTCGCATTGGGCGATTCAGACAATTGCATGGTTGCTTCTATCCCCTTTTCACGAAGAATATTTGTGGTTAGGGAAGCATTTAGAATGCGGTTTGCGAGCGCTTTACCTTCTGCCTCAATCCGTACTTTCTCGGCTTCTTGCTTTGCCTTTTCCAAACGGAACTCATATTCCAATGCTTCTTGCTCCTGGGTGAGTTTACGTTGAATAGCTTCTTTGATAGAAGGCGGTAGGGTCACATCACGAACCAGCACTGAATTGATTTGTACATGTTGTGGCTTTACTTTCTTTTTGGTTTCCTCAAAGATTTCGTTTTGAATCGCGTCGCGCTTGGTCGAGTACAACTGTTCGGGTGTATAACGCCCAATCACCGAACGAGCGACTGCTCGAATTTCGGGAACGATCACAATATTAAGGTAATCCTCACCCTTGGTTTTGTGCAATAGTCCCAAATCTTCAATAATTGGTTGATAGAGCACAGAAACATCAAGTGAAATTTCAAGACCGTTTGAAGACAAAACACGCATACCGCTTTCAAATTCTTCTTGTTGCTTAATATTATAGACATAGACCTTGTTCCAAGGTGCGATGATATGAAAACCCTCCGATAATGCGGGCTTGTCAATTACGGTACCACCACCGAATCGCTTCCATACAACTCCTGCTTCTCCGTAGCCGATATTTACAGCTGATCGGAAAAGAAAAATGAGCGCAACAAAAATCAGCACAGTGATTGGTAGTCCGAGTTTAGGTAAATTATTCATTGTTAAATATTTAAAAATTAAGTAAGCATTCCACCATCTACATTGATCACCTGTCCCGTGATGTAAGTGGACAAGTCCGAAGCCAAAAATACACATGCATTGGCTACGTCATTTGGCGTTCCACCTCGCTTTAGTGGAATTCCAGCACGCCATCCTGCAACAACTTCTTCTGAAAGTTTTGAAGTCATTTCAGTTTCGATAAATCCAGGAGCAATTACATTGCAACGGATGTTTCGCGAACCAAGTTCAAGTGCTATTGACTTTGAAAAGCCAATGACACCTGCCTTAGACGCTGCATAATTCGATTGACCTGCATTGCCTTTCACCCCAACAACAGAACTCATATTAATGATACTTCCATATCGTTGTTTCAACATTGTACGTTGCACAGCTTTTGTAAGGTTGAATACAGATTTTAGGTTGACTTCAATCACTTTATCAAAGTCTTCTTCAGAAATTCGCATCAGCAAATTGTCTTTGGTGATACCAGCATTATTGATTAGGACATCGATGGTACTGAAATCTGCCAAGACTTTCTCTACCAATTCTTGTGCTTGATCAAAGTCAGCTGCGTTGGATTGGTATCCTTTGGCTTGTACACCAAGCGATTGTAATTTTTTTTCAAGAGTATTGGCAGCATCTACTGATGAACTGTAGGTGAAGACAACATTGGCACCATGTTCAGCAAAAACAGTGGCGATTCCAAGTCCTATACCACGACTTGCGCCAGTGATTAATACATTTTTATTTTCGAGTAATTTCATTTTTTCAATTTAAGATTTGAGCGACTTTCTTTCCAATTTCTGCTGGGGAGTCAACTACGTGGATTCCACATTCAGACATGATTTTCTTTTTAGCCTCAGCAGTGTCCTCTGCCCCACCAACAATTGCACCTGCATGACCCATTGTTCGACCTATTGGAGCTGTTTCACCAGCGATAAACCCAACGACTGGCTTGAGATTTCCTTGTTCATGCACCCAACGGGCAGCATCTGCCTCAAGTTGACCACCAATTTCTCCTATCATTACGATACACTCTGTTTCCTGATCATTCATCAGTAGCTCTACTGCTTCTTTCGTGGTTGTACCAATGATTGGGTCACCACCTATTCCAATGGCAGTGGTGATGCCAAGTCCTTCTTTTACGACCTGGTCAGCTGCCTCATATGTTAGTGTCCCCGATTTGGACACAATTCCAACACTTCCTTTTTTAAACACAAATCCTGGCATTATGCCAACCTTTGACTCTTCTGGAGTGATTACGCCAGGGCAGTTGGGTCCCACAAGGCGTACATTTCGTTTTTTTACATACGAAGCTACTTTGACCATATCAGCAACTGGTATACCTTCAGTGATCGTGACTATGACTTGGATACCAGCGTCGGCTGCTTCCATTATCGCATCTGCAGCAAAGGCAGGGGGCACAAATATGATTGAGGTGTCTGCTTTGACAGCATGGACTGCCTCTTTTACTGTGTTAAAAACAGGCTTATCGAGATGTGTTTGCCCTCCTTTTCCAGGTGTAACACCCCCAACGACTTGGGTACCATAAGCAATCATCTGTTCGGCGTGAAAGCTACCTTCACTGCCAGTAAAACCTTGTACAATTATTTTCGAGTCTTTGTTTACCAATACGCTCATAACTATTCTTTAATTCGTTCGATATAGGTTGATTTTTCGGTATCTACTTTAATTTTATCGCCTTCATTGACAAACAAGGGGACATTGATTTTTGCACCTGTTTCGAGGGTAGCAGGCTTGGTTGCATTGGTTGCAGTATTTCCCTTTACACCTGGTTCGCTATGGATAACTTCCAACACTACACTTGTAGGCATATCAACAGCTAATGGTATACCGTCTTCAGCATTGATCATCACTGTTACATGCGCTCCTTCTTTCAAAAGCTGAGGTGCATCTAAAATACTTTTTTGAAGTTCGATTTGATTATAATCATCAGTATTCATAAAGTGATAGGTTTCGCCATCATTGTACAAAAACTGGTATTTACGGGTTTCGACACGAACATCATCGATCTTATGCCCCGCAGAAAAGGTGTTATCGATGACCTTTCCATTTGTCACGCTTTTGAGTTTTGTACGCACAAAGGCTGGGCCTTTTCCAGGTTTAACATGTAAAAACTCAACGATTTTATAGATATCGTTGTTATAACGAATACAAAGCCCTTTTCTAATATCAGAGGTTGATGCCATATTTTATGATGTTTTGGAGTATCCTTTCATGATCCCTCGCTGTGAATCACGAATAAACTGTAGAATCTCATCTCTTTCTTTGGATACTTCTACTTCCGCTTCAATAATTTCAACAGCTTGTGTGTTGTTGTATGTTTTTTGATAAAGAATTCTGTATATGTTTTGAATCTCTCTAATTTTTTCGCTTGTAAACCCACGCCGACGAAGGCCAACAGAGTTGATTCCTACATAAGAGATAGGTTCTCTTGCCGCTTTCACAAAAGGTGGGATATCTTTTCGAACCAACGATCCTCCAGCGACGAATGAATGACTTCCAATCGAGCAGAATTGATGAACAGCAGTCATTCCAGCCAATATTACATGATCTCCAATAGTGATGTGGCCAGCCAATGTGCTATTATTGGAAAAGATGCAGTTGTTTCCAACAATACAATCGTGTGCAATGTGAGAATACGCCATCACCAGGCAATTTTCTCCAATAATCGTTTTTCCTCTTGATGAAGTGCCTCTGTTGATTGTCACACACTCTCGAATGGTGGTATTATCCCCTATTTCGGCAGTTGAGTCTTCTCCATTAAATTTTAGGTCTTGAGGAACAGCAGAGATGACTGACCCAGGAAAAATCGAGCAATTTTTCCCAATACGAGCGCCTTCCATGATGGTAACATTGGATCCAATCCAAGTCCCTTCTCCGATTTCAACATTTTTATCGATGGTCGTGAAAGGTTCAATCACCACATTTTTTGCAATAACTGTTCTAGGATGAACGTAAGCTAAGGGTTGATTCATAAGCTAGTTTCATTTTTTTTGACAATTTGTGCCATCATTTCAGCTTCTGTTGTCAATCGACCTCTGCTGTAGGCATAGGCTTGCATATGACAGATTCCCCTTCTGATAGGCGACAAGAGCTCAAGTTTAAATACAAGTGTATCGCCAGGAACAACTGGGTGTTTAAACTTGGCATTTTCAATCTTCATAAAATAAGTTAGGTAATTTTCAGGATCTGGAACAGTGTTGAGAACCAATACACCGCCTGCTTGTGCCATAGCCTCAATTTGCAGAACACCTGGCATTACAGGTTGTCCAGGGAAATGCCCCTGAAAAAATGGTTCATTCATTGTTACACTTTTAACAGCCACAACGTGTTGTTTGCTGATTTCAAGTATTTTATCGACAAGCAGAAAAGGTGGACGATGGGGTAAGATCTTCATAATCTGATTGACATCAAGTGCTGGCTTGATATTTAAGTCATAATTTGGCACACGATTTCTCTTTTCGTCTTTGATGATTTTTGCCATTTTTTTAGCAAAATTTGTATTGATCGCATGACCTGGTTTTGATGCAATAACTTTACCCCTAATGCGTGTTCCAATCAATGCCAAATCGCCAATCACATCAAGCAATTTGTGTCGTGCTGCTTCATTGGGATAATGCAACGTAAGGTTGTCTAAAATCCCATTAGGCTTTACTGAAATGGATGTTTTGTTAAATGCTTTTCGCAGCCGATCCATCGTTTCCTTAGATAGTTCTTTATCAACATACACAATCGCATTGTTGAGGTCTCCCCCTTTGATTAACCCATTTTCTAGTAGGGTTTCGATCTCGTGTAAAAAGCTAAACGTACGAGCGTCGGCAAACTCTTTTTTAAACTGACTCAGCTTTTTTAGAGTTGCGTTTTGGGTACCGAGAACTTTTGTTCCAAAATCGACCATAGTTGTAACCTCATAATCATCTGCTGGCAACAAAGTGATTTCACTTCCCGATTCCTCATCAGTGTATGTGATGTTTTCCTTTACGATGTATTCAGCTCTTTCGGCATCAAGTGTTTTGATGCCAACTTTTTCTATTGCTTCAACAAAAAATTTGGATGAGCCATCCATAATTGGTGTTTCCGAAGCATTTAGTTCAATCAAAACATTGTCTACTTCACTGCCCACAAAAGCTGCTAAGACATGCTCACAAGTTTGAATGGTTACACCATTTTTTTGAAGACTGGTTCCTCGCTTGGTATCAGCTACGTTATGCGCAATTGCCTCGATTATGGGACTGCCTTCCAGGTCGGTTCGCTGAAATGCGTAGCCATGATTGGCAGCTGCAGGCTTAAAGGTCATTGTTACTTCGACACCTGTGTGAATTCCTACACCTTTGAGTGTAATTGAATCAGCAATTGTAGTTTGTTTAGCCATTGTCAGTAAGTTTTTTTTGGAGTTTATGAAGTGTTTTAATATGCTTGTTTAAATTTTTAAAATGAACATATGATTTATTATAGGAGAGAATATCAATTGCAGGATAACCCATCACTTTTTCATCGTCATTAAGATTGCGTAGAATGCCAGATTGGCCCTGAATTTGAACACGATTTCCAATTTTGAGATGACCAGCAATACCGACTTGGCCACCGATTACACAATGATTTCCAATTTTGGTAGACCCAGCGATGCCAGTTTGGGCAGCGATGACAGTGTGAGCACCTACCTCAACATTGTGAGCAATTTGGATTAAGTTATCGAGCTTGACTCCCTGTCTAATGATCGTTTGCCCAAGAGTTGCACGATCAATTGTAGTGTTCGAACCGATTTCAACATCATCTTCTATCAATACAGAACCAGTCTGTGGGATTTTTTCATAAATACCCGAATCTGTTGGACTAAATCCAAAACCATCAGAACCAATAACAATGTTGTTGTGTAAAATGCAATTTGACCCGATTTTAGATTTGGACAAAATTTTTGCGCCTGAAAAAATCGTTGTGTTATCTCCTATCACAACATCAGATTCGATGACAACATGATCATGTATTTTGACATTATTGCCAATCTTTACCCCACTCCCAATCGTCGCGAAGGGTCCTACATAACAATCTTTTCCCAAAGTTGCTGATGAGTCGATCAGGCTATGGCTGTGAAAACCATTGTATTTTTTTTCAGATCCATTGAAGTGAGAAAGCATCGTTGTGAACGAAAGATAGGGATCAGCAACCTTGACTAAGGTAGTTGAAATCTCCTTATCAGGCTGAAAACTATCACGCACCAGCGTAACGGATGCTTTGGTCGAGTACAAAAATTCTGTGTATTTGGGGTTTGCTAAAAAGGCAAGTGAACCTTTTTGTGCTTCTTCAATCTTCGCAATTGAGGTGACACAAGCATCATCATCCCCCACAACAAAACCATCTAGGATTTCAGCAATTTCGGAAGCTGTGTATTTCATCGTTGCAAAAATAACAAAATTGGAAAACTATTTCGGGTAACAACAGTAATACTTTATTACTGCTTTAGTCAGCATTTTCAAATTTGACTGATCAGAACCTGCCAACAATTCTTTAGTATTCCCTTTTCTATCGATAAATAATATTGGTGATTGCTCCAAATTGTATGCCATATTTTTCATTACTCCATCAAATACAAAATGGGATATATTTTCAGGTGATATGTCAAACTTAGTCTTTGCACGATTCTTTTTCTTCTCAATAAAATCAGATGAAAAGGGTTCGTTACTCACTTTGATTTTTGGCAAACGTCGTGTCACGACCGTATTGCAAAGTGACGCGTAAACAGGGTCGCTATGCTTTACCCCTGCTTTGGCCATCGAGAGAATATCAACATCGTCGATGGCAGTATAATGATCAATATCAATTTGATCGACTGAAGAATGGAAAGTTGAAATAAAATACAACAGATCATCAGAAGCCTCTATGGCTTTGCCTTGACTCAATAGCTCTCTTGCACGAAGGATTATGCGTTTGAGGACTTCCTCAGCTACATAGCTCGTTTTGTGTAAATAAACAGACCAATACATCAGTCTTCTTGCAAGTAAAAACTTCTCAATCGAGTAGATTCCTTTCTCCTCGACTACCAATTGATCCTCATGTACCATCAGCATGACAATGATTCTGTCTGTACTGATATTGCCCTCTGTGACGCCAGAGTAAAAACTATCTCTCTTTAAATAATCCAATCGATCCATATCCAATTGAGAGGATATCAATTGATTGAAAAATGGGCGATTGTATTTGTTCTTAAACATTTCAATTGCCATACTTAGCTTACCGTTGTGCTTCTGATTCAAAGCCTTCATCAATGTTAGTGACAGTGTTTCGTGCGAAACATTTTTAATGAGAATTTTCTCGAGAGCATGCGAAAAAGGGCCATGTCCAATATCGTGCAGAAGAATGGCGATCATTGCAGCTTCCTTTTCCTCAGGAGAAATCGCAATTCCTTTTTCTTCAAGAACATTCAAAGCTTTGTGCATCAGGTGCATAGCGCCCAAGGCGTGTGCAAATCGATGATGAGTGGCACCACTAAACACATAATGCGACAGCCCCATTTGCTGAATCCTGCGCAGTCGTTGAAAAACAGGCTCTTGTATAAGGGTGTAAATAAAGGGCGTAGGAATTGAAATAAAACCGTAAATTGGATCGTTATAATTCTTGAGTTTCAAAGATTTAGAATTTATACAAATATACGAATATGGAACTGATACAAGTGTTGTGGGTAGATGATGAAATTACTCGTTTGCAGCCACACATTAATTTTTTGGAGGAAAAAGGATATGCAGTTCATCCTTGTACAAATGGTTCTGACGCCTTGGATTTGGTCAAAGAACAGAATTTTGACATTGTCCTTTTAGATGAAAACATGCCAGGCATGGATGGGTTAGCTGTCTTGAGTGAAATCAAGCAGATCTATCCAAATTTGGCAGTGATAATGATTACAAAAAGTGAGGCAGAAACTTTGATGGAGGAAGCCATTGGCGCAAAAATAGCAGACTATTTGATCAAACCAGTGAACCCAAATCAAATCTTACTTTCATTAAAAAAGAACTTAGACAACTCTCGACTGGTCGCTGAAAAAACAACAATGGACTATCAACGTTCGTTTCAGCAGCTTAATATCGATATCAACGAAGCGAATGATTATGAAGACTGGTCAGCAATCTATCAAAAATTGTGTTTTTGGGAGCTTGAAATTGATGCCATGGAGTCAAGCGATTTGCATGAGATTCTGAATCATCAGAAATCAGAGGCCAATCATAGGTTTTCCAAATATATATCTTCAAACTACAAAGATCTGGTCAATGGGAATAGTCCTTTGGTGATGTCTCATCTGATGATTGAAAAGTTGGTACTTGAAAAATTGAGTAAAGACACAACTACCTTGCTCGTTGTGATCGACAACCTACGTCTCGATCAATGGCGAGTGTTGCAAACACACCTTTCACCTTTTTATAAGTTACAAGAAGAACAGATCTGCAGTAGCATTTTACCCACTGCCACTCAATATGCCAGAAATGCATTTTTTGCTGGCGAATTGCCTATCAACATCAAACGATTATACCCCGATCTGTGGAAAGATGATACAGATGCTGGTGGTAAAAACCTTTTTGAAAAAGAGCTTTTGGCAGCTCAATTTTCTGCTTTAGGAAAAGATCTTTCGTTCAGTTATCACAAAATCAATCGTCAAATTCAGGGAAATAGACTGGCTGCCCAGCTCAAAAATGAATCTGACAATGATCTTTGTGTGGTTGTCTATAATTTTGTTGATGTCATTTCGCATGCCAAAACCGAAATGGAAATCATTAAAGAACTCGCATCCTCTGATAAGGCATTTCGATCGCTCACTGCCACTTGGTTTCAGAGCTCCCCTCTGTTAGAAATCATAAAGCGTGCGCAATCTCTTAGATTTACTCTGATGATCACCACTGATCATGGAACCATCAATGTGCGACAGCCATCCAAAATTTTAGGCGATCGTAAGTCGAGCACAAACATCAGATACAAAACAGGAAAACGACTCAATTCTGACGACAAAAGTCTTTATAAAGTTTCAAACCCGGAAGAGATTGGATTGCCAAAAATCAACCTCACGAGCAGTTTTACTTTTGCAACAGAAGATAAATATCTGATTTACCCCTCTAATTATAATCATTTTGTCAATTTTTACAGAAATACCTACCAACATGGTGGTGTTTCTCTAGAGGAAATGCTGATTCCATTTGCTGTGCTTTCCCCCAAGTAAAGTATTTTTGCAACATGGTAATTGAATACTCACTACAAGAAATCGAAGATGTTGCTCGACAACTGATGAATTCATTTACCCACCCCATTGTTGCGTTTGAGGGGCAAATGGGAAGCGGTAAAACCACTTTGATTCAATCCATAGTATCGCAGTTGGGAAGTGAAGACAATGTAAGCAGTCCAACATTTGGATTGGTGCATCAATACACAACCATCAAAGGAGAAGTCATTCATATGGATCTGTATCGTTTGGAAAAAGAAGATGAATTTGAGCAGCTTGGTTTTGAAGACTATATACAAACAGGTAACTTATGTTTCATCGAATGGCCAGAGATGGTTGCCAAAGCTATTGAAGGAGAATGTCATCATGTACATATCGAACTGGTTGATGAACATAAACGAAAATTAACCTTCCAATGAGTGTTTTAAAACGATTGTCTTATTATTTGGGGGGCTTTTCTGTTGGGATAGTGCTGTTGCTATTTTTTTTAAGAGGTAAAAACACGCGCTGCACCTACAGTCCTGATGCAAGGGTCATCAATGATTTTTCCAAAAAGGAATGGGTATTTACAACATCTTTGCAAGACAGTTTCAATAGATTGGACTTTTTGAAAGGTGCCGATATTGTATTTTCTGAAAGTATTGTGGGGATTGATAGCTGTAACATCTATCGATTACGCTTATCAGCGATGGAATACGATGTTAAAAATTGTGACAGCATTGCCTACTTCACAAAGCTTTCGCCACAGTAGATCTTCGTTTGATTTCCCTTTGAAGCAATACCAGCTCTCTACTTGTTTGCCTAGCGATGGAAGTATTTTCTTCAGCTCTCCTGGTAAGGTAGGGTACCAACTTTTCCAAAGGTCCAAAGGGTATAAATTTGACGACATTATAACCTTTTTTGGCAAGGGTAAAGGAGATATGATCACCCATACCGAGCAATTGGCTAAACCACACACGCTCATCACAACTTTTGATTTTGTTTTTTTTCATTATTTCAGTTGCCAAAATCATACTGTATTCGTTGTGTGATCCCAACAAAATGGAAATATTCGATAGATGAACGAGGCAATACGCAACTGCTTGATTGAAGTTTGCATCTGTATCAGATTTGGTTTCGCATATAGGACTTGTAAGACCGAGTTTTTGAGCTCTCTTACGTTCTTTATGCATATAAGCACCTCGAACCAATTTCAGACCGAGATGAAACGACTCTGTTGTTGCACGAGAGTGCAACTGCTGTAAGCGATCATTTCCATCGACCAAGTACAGTTGGACTGTGTTATAGACAACTGCTTTGTATCTGTTAAACTCTTTCATCAAGTCCATTGCAATTTGATCAACAGCAAATTGCATATTGTATTCCTCTGCGTCTATTAGTAAACCAACATCATGCGTTTTAGCAACCTTACAGCATTCACGAAAACGATTGATGACCCTTTCATATGCAAGTTTTTCATCATATGTTAAAGGATGTTGTGCATTTATTTTTTGAAATAAATGCTTATGACCAAAAGAAGTTGCCTTACAGACACTAAAGGGAACATTTTTTGCTGATGCAGCGTGCAACAATAGCTTTTGAACGATTTGACAATTTACTTCAAATTCCTTTTCATCCCAGCTATCCTCTATTGCATAATTGAGATAAGAAAAAACATCATAATTAGACAACTGCGCTACTGTTGGCTCAGATTCCTGCAGAGTGGATCCTGCGTAAAAGGGCTTAAATAACCATCGTTGGAAACGTTGCAACACAGACAATCGAAGATGACCAAAGGCTTTCAGTGTCATGATTCCAACTCTTGAAACCCATCTGTTCGAAAGCAATCTGAACAGCCAAACCAATTGTTTTAACTCTTTGTCAGAATGATGTAGAAATGCTTCAGATGTATTGTTGAATATATCACGCATTGTGTAATAAATGTTTGTTTTACAACATTTAAAAATAAAACATTTAAGTTACTTTTGCACCATATTGGAAAAACAATTTCAAATACTTCATGAGTACTATTTTTTATCATGCGAATGGCTGGAAACAACTCAGCGTAACAATTGTAGAAAAGGACTACTCCTCTGTTTTTGTTCTTGTAGACCAAAATACCAAGTCACATTGTTTATCCCATTTCGATCAGCATTTTTCGCATCCATACACCTTGCTTACGATGGATGCTGGCGAAGCCAACAAGCACATTGAAACTTGTGAGCACCTTTGGTCATCCTTGTCTGAACAAGGTGCCGATCGAAACAGCTTGCTGCTCAATCTTGGGGGTGGTGTTGTGACAGATTTGGGTGGTTTTGTGGCCTGTACATACAAAAGAGGAATTGATTTTATCAACATCCCTACTTCTCTATTGGCCATGGTTGATGCTTCAGTTGGTGGTAAAACAGGAGTTGATTTTCAGGGATTAAAAAATCAAATCGGCATCATTCGGGAGCCAGCATTTGTTGTGATTGATGATGGCTTTCTCACAACATTGCCAATCAATGAATTTAGAAGTGGTTATGCAGAAATGCTTAAACATGGATTGATTGCAGATGCAGATTATTTTTCAAACTTAGCAACAGAGCAATTGAATGTGAAAAGCACGATTTCTAATAATATTCGTCACTCTGTTGAGATCAAACACAAAGTGATTTCTGAAGATCCTTACGAAAAAGGATTACGGAAAATTCTCAACTATGGTCATACTTTAGGTCATGCGATTGAGACTCATTCCCTCAATCATCCCTCTGCTCAAAACTTGTTGCATGGCGAAGCGATTGCTATTGGAATGGTGATGGAAGCTGAATTATCCTATCGTACAACAAACTTATCCATCGGAGAAAGGAATCAAATCAAAGCTGTTTTTTCTTCTATTTTCGATTCTATTTCATTTGATGATAGTGATCGATCTGCTATTAAAGCATTGCTCAAACACGACAAAAAAAATAAATCAAGTGAAGTCAGATTCGTTTTGCTCAAAGCAATAGGTGCACCTGTTATCGATTGTCTCGTCAGTGAAGAAGACATCGATGCAGCTTTTCGATTTTATGCTGATTAAGCAGAGTTTCGACTCGCATTGATATTGCCAAACAACGAACGGGTGACCATCTTTTCGAGTACCTCATCGCTGCCTTTTTGATGGAGTTTACCCAATGCATACTGTTGAATTGTCAACAGGGGTAATACAATCTTTTCACGCATCATAATTGAGGCTTTTCCTGCTGGCTCGTTTTCCATCAATTCTGACTGCCCAGTGAGCTTCAACAAGTACTTCTTGGCACGTTGATATTCATCGTGAATCTGATCCCAAAATGGACCATATTCAGGATCGTTTTGCATGTAGGCAGTGAGTTTGAAAAATGATTTGGTTAGGCTCATCATTGAATTGTAAACCAAGGTTCTGAAAAAAGCGTTGTTTTCGTATAACGCCATTACTTGATCAAAACGACCTGATTCCTCAAATTTTTCTAGCGAAAGACCTACCCCATAAAAGCCTGGTACATTTTGCTTCAACTGACTCCAACTGCCCACAAATGGGATTGCACGAAGAGCAGAAAAATCCAATGACTTTGATTTCCCTCGTTTGCTTGGACGACTTCCGATATTGGTTTTTGCATAAAACTTTAGGGTACTCATGTGTTCTAAATATGGCAAAAACTTTGGATGTGATTTAAAGTCTTGATAGGCTTGATAACTCGTCTCTGCAAGTTCTACCATCGTTTGGCGATCTTCATCAGATAATTCAGAAGAGCTGTTATTAAACACTCGATTGGCAATCCCTGAGCTCAACAGCTGCTCGAGGTTGTACTGACATGAATTGATCGTTCCAAAATTGGAACTAATCGTTTGGCCTTGAACTGTAATTTGAATTTCATCCGACTCAATACTGTCTCCCAAAGACGCATAGAATTGATGAGTGTTTCCACCCCCACGAGCTGGAGGCCCTCCCCGACCATCGAAGAATAATGCTTTCACACCATGCTTTCGAGATACTTCTGTAAGTTCTTCCTTGGCACGAAAAATACTCCAATTTGCCATGAGGTATCCCCCATCTTTAGTGCCATCAGAAAACCCTAGCATGATGGTTTGTTTATCGCCTCTTGTGCGTAGATGGTTACGATAGGTAGGGTCACCATACACCACGTCCATAACTTTTGGAGCAATACTTAAATCTGAGATAGTTTCAAAAAGTGGTGCAACATCCACAGTCGGTGATTCCCAGTTGCTCAAACGTATCATCGCAAAAACCTCAAAAATATTTTGTGCAGTTTGGTTGTTGCTAATAATGTATCGATGACATCCGAGTTGTCCATTTTGTGATTGAATCTTTTGCATTGCTCGAATAGAGCCAAGAGTTTTGTTTACTAGATCATCCGAAAATTTTTTAGGAAGCAAATTTCCTTTTAAAGTGGTAAGAAAGTCAATTTTTTCTGACTCATCAAGTTGTAGATAATCCACCTCTTTACTGACAACTCCTTGCTTTTGTGCCCCTTTTAGCAATGTCATAAACGCTTCGTGATGAACCCTCGAGTCTTGACGAATATCTAGGCTTGCAAAGTGATAACCAAAAGTATTTACCTTGTTGATCAACGCATCGACCTCTTTTGCATACATGCTGTGATAATCCGAAACCAAGAGCTGGAGAATTTCATGAAGCTTTGCTTTTAAGTCAGAAAGAGAGATTTCTGGCTGTTCTTTTTTACTAAAAATACTGTTGTACAGTTTGGTTTCGATTTCTATAGCAATTTCCTCAACCCCCTTAAAGGTGAGTCTTCGACGCAGTTTCCGAACATCTCGAAAGTAATTTCGAATCACATTGGCACGTAACCCCTGAGCTGTTTTAATCGTAATATCTGTCGTCACAAAAGGATTTCCATCACGATCACCACCAGGCCAAAATCCAAGGTTGATGAGAGAGTTTTCAAAATCCTTCCCATCAAATATATTGTTTTTGATATACTGATGAATATTGCTAACAGAGTGATAAAAGACGTTATCAAGGTACCACATCAAACTTCTCGCTTCATCGAGCGGTGAAGGCTTCTCTTTTTTGAAAAAGGGCGTACGCCCCAACTGTGCGAGCAAGAGTTTAATACTCGGCAGATCATTGGCCTTAATCGCAGCTGACAGATCTGTAATTATCCCTAACACCGAGCCAGGGTAAAACTGTGTTGGGTGTGCAGTTAAAACTGGTCGAACCTTAAAATTATTGAGATAGTCTTTTAAGGCAGCTGTTTTTGTTTTTTCTGCGGCTTCTTCTTTGGAGCTTCGTAAAGTTCCACGACCACTGAAATTATTGACCTCAGTGAAGGCAGCATCCTCTATGGCGTCAAAGAGCACCACTTGACGTTCAATAAACTGAATCAATCGAAACAAAATGTCGATGTTGTCTTTTTCAGAGTTGTTTGGATAGTACTGTTCAAAAAAATTCTCAACTATTTCAATTGGATTCTTGTTCTGATCAAACCCATGTGAGCAAAATTCAGAGAAGAAAGGGAGTAGCGTTGAGGTCTTACTAATATGGGAATATGGCAGTGTCGAAAACACACTGTTGTACAGTTGAAATCTCGAAATCACTTCGTTTTCGAAACGTTCTAATTTTGTTTTTTGTGCCATAAATTATTTATCATTAAAAAACCCTCGAACTTGTTGTAAGAGGGTTCAAACTGTGTTGTAATCCTCTTAGAGTTCTTGAAAAATGGTGTGCATCAAACGCTTTTTGTCATTGATACTTTCCTCTAGCGAAATCATCGTTTCGGTACGTAAAATACCATCAATATCATCGATAGAAAAGATGATTTCTTTCGCGTGCTCTGTACTTTTTGCACGCACTTTACAATAAATATTAAATTTTCCAGTCGTAATATGTGCAACAGTGACGTTGGGGATTTCCGAAAGTCGCTCCAAAACATATTTTGTCTGGTGTGTTTTTTCCAGGTAGATACCAATGTAGGCAATAAATGAATAACCTAATTTTCTGTAATCAAGAGTCAAGGATGAACCTTTAATGATGCCAGCATCTTCCATTTTTTTGACGCGAACATGTACTGTACCTGCAGAAATCAAAAGCTTTTTTGCAATATCAGTAAAAGGAGTTCGCATATTATCAATAAGAATATCTAATATCTGATGATCGATTTCGTCCAATTTTATTTTGCTCATATTATATTTTTTGCAAATAAAGTAAAAATTTTTTGAATTTAATGTATTGTATATGCTATTTTATTGTAAATCGCTTTATAAATTCAACGATTTCAGTAAGTTTTGTGCGGATTCTTCGATTTTAAAGGAAAAAGGCTCAAGGTTTTCACAATTGGGCTCGATATGGCCATGTATGTTAGATAAATCTCCTAAAGCAGCAAAAACAGCATGAAACTCAATTTGATTCCCGTTTAAAACCTCTTTGTATTGCAATCCAACGTCTGCTGTTTTTTCATTGCCATGATCGACATAACGAACGTTTCTAAAAACATAATCGAAAAATATCTTTTTGTTTTCAGGTATAGAGTGATAAATCGAAACATCAGCAAAAGTAGAAGTTGCAATAGCTTGTAGTGCCAATACGTAAGCGTTAAAAACAAACACTCTAGTCTGTTCACGATGGTAATCATCTTGAAAGTGACCTGCTTCAATCAGTAAGGTAGGCACACCCAAGGACTGAAAAGCGTCTCCTACACAGTTTGGATTGAATTGATCGTCAAAACGTCCGATTTGCGAGGCAATAGATGATGATTGAAGACCCTGAAAAACACTTGCTGCCAACTCTGCTGCTTTGGTTCTACAGTTATTAAAATTTCGTTCTTTGTCAAAAGCAGGGGCAAGCAGCGAAAGTGTTGCTGGCTTAGCCTCAACGCCAAAAATGGTACGCTGATCATGTAGATTGAATGCATAATCAGGGGAAAATTCATCAAACTCCTTGCGCAATATCCGACTTTCGACTTGAAATAAGTCTATCGCATCTCTGTTGAGATCAATTTGATTGGCATTGAATCGAGTGTATGACTTTGCCCCATCAGGATTAAGGATAGGGATAATCGAAAGCTGTAAGGTTTCGAGTAAACTTTTGTCTGATTGTAAATACAGCAATAGATCAAATATACTTTTGGTGGTTGTTGACTCATTTCCATGCATTTGAGACCACATCAACACCTTTGTATTACCAGTACCTAAACGAATACGATGGATAGGTAAACCAGCCTCACTATGTCCAATAATAATACTATTGTATGCAGACAGCAAAGGCTCTATATGAGAGTTGCAAATATATCTACCTGACAAATGACGTTCAATAAAAGATGAGCGAAATGGATTCATGTCTTGCGTTATCGTTTGCAAATGTAAACAGAATCCGAGTTACAAAAGTAAACAAAAGAAAAGTTCAAAAGTTTACTAATGGAAACAAAAACAATTGTAATTTGTTACAATTGTATACCATTTGTATTTTTTTTTTATTAAATGCTTAATTATCAATTATTTACAGTATTTATATAAAGTAATATATTACATAAAAAATGGTTTGGAGTGTTATGGAATAGTTGTATATTTACTTATTTATTATCAATATTTACATTTATTTACATTTGTAAAATGGAAGAAATTGTAAAAAGAATCAGTCAGATTTTGGAGGAGCAGCAGTTGAGTTCTTCAACATTTGCTGATACCATAGGTGTTCAGCGCTCATCGATTTCACATGTTTTGTCTGGGCGTAATAAGCCTAGCCTGGAGTTTATCCTTAAAATCATTCGTGCTTTCCCCTCCTACTCCACCGATTGGCTTCTTTTTGGTAAACAAACAGATGCTGCAAAGTCATATCAGCAACCAGCAGATAACACTGCAGAAACAAAAGCTGAAGAGCTTTCGCTGCCTACTGAATCTTACGAAACCCCAGAAAAACCAACTGAACCTCCAACTGTCTCGATATCAGAGAGTAAGATTGACAAAGTTATTTTGCTTCTAAAAGATGGAAGTTTTACTGAGCACATTTCCAAAATTGATTAATTTCGCATCTATAATCTGTTATGCGAGTCATAATTCTCTTTGTTGTAGTCTTTATAATCTTTACAGCTTGTTACACCATGGAGCGAAATTGTAAAGCTTTCCAAACTGGGTTATTCAGCTTCTACACTATTGTGGATGGTGATACCCTTTCTAGTCGATTTGTACGAAACGATTCTATCGAGATTGATTACTTTTTTGAAAACCCTGACACTGCTAATATTCGTTGGGTGAGCGATTGTGAGTGTATCGTAACCAAGCGCAACCCTCTGACCTTTCAAGAAGCAAAAGCAGTGCAGATGAAAATTTTATCCACCTTTGAAGATGGTTATATCTTCGAATACAATTTGGTTGGCGATCGATCCAATGTTCAGCGTGGTCGTGTGACGAGGCTTGAGGACTAAGCCCTAGAGATCCAAAGTGATTTGAGGGTCATCATCTTTCTCTTTTGAAACAGTTTGAGGGTCTTCTACTTCGATGTCGGCTGGCATTTCTTCTGTTGTTTTTTCATAGGGTAAAGGATCCAAAACATTAAACTGCTTGACCTTTAGTGATGTGACCTGATTGCCAATTGCTTTAATCCCTTTCACAGCTATAAAGTCTTCAAAACTTATCTGTTGGGATGGTTTTGGATCTTTTCCTCTAGGTTTTGAAAATTCAATTTCAAACACAGGGCGATAATCTGTATTGATCAATTCAAGTTGATTTTGTTTGCCCTCCTTTACAAACTGTTCTTCTTTGTCTGCAGCTTCAATGACAAAGCGTTTTCCAAAATATCGCTCTTTGGCTGTATCAAAATAAATCACAGATATTGGTTTGTTAGTTTCCCATTTCTCCAATACAAGCATATCTTCTGGAAAGTGCATATTTAGATCTGGAATTGCAGTTTTGATCATACCTGAATGTGTAGCGATCAACAAGCGATCATCACCACGAAAAGCACCAATCAGATCTCCTCGTCCATCGACGTTGAGGCGACCAACAGTTTCATCAAACCATATATTGCGTGGCTTTAGTGTTGAAACCCCTTCTTCCTTGAGCTCAATGCGATTGACAGTGTATTTGGTAACTGTATTCCCACGAACGCCTCTCGATTTGATATCCAAATTTGCAAAGTCAACATCCCATTTTAGTTTTTTTATCCCCTTAGATTGGCGCAGTAAAACTGTTACGATTTCTGCTTCACCATTTGGGTTTGCTGAGAAGTAAAACACTTTGGATTGAGCATTGCCATTGGTTAAATCATACTCTTTATCTCTAGTTACACTTGTCACAGGGAATCGCTTCATGTAGGTCGTTCCACCTCGACCATCTCTGTAGATCATATTGTATATCGTTCGATCGTCTTTCTTCTTAAAGACAGCAACGTGTATGATATTCTTTCTAATAAATGTTTTGGCCTCAACCTTTGTTACTGTCATTTTTCCATCGGCTGTAAACACGATAATATCATCGATATCAGCACAGTCGGTGACATATTCATCTTTGCGAAGCGATGTGCCTACAAAACCCTCTTCACGATTTATATAGAGCTTGGTGTTTCGAATGACAACTTTTTTTGCATCAACGTCGTCGAAGACACGAATCTCTGTTTTTCGCTCGCGACCCTTCCCATAGGTTTGTTTTAGGTGCTTGAAGTAACTGATAGCAAAATCTGTCAAATTTGCAAGGTCATGCTTTACTAGTGCCAAATCAGCCTCGAGGGCATCAATGCGTTGTTGGGCTCTGTCAAGATCAAATTTTGAAATTCGCTTGATTCGGATTTCTGTCAATCGAACAACGTCATCGTCGTTTACCTCTCGTTTTAAAAGACCGATATGAGGTGCTAACCCTTTGTGAATGGCTTGAATCACACCCTCCCAAGTTTCTTGTTCTTCGATGTCACGATAGATTCGATTCTCAATAAAAATGCGCTCGAGAGATGCAAAGTGCCATTGCTCTTCCAATTCTGCCTTTTTTACCAACAACTCCTGCTCGAGTATCGAAACAGTGTAGTCTGTTGACCTGCGCAACATTTCACTTACACCTATAAAGAGAGGTTTGTTGTCCTCGATAATACACCCAAGTGGTGAAATAGAAGTCTCACAGGCTGTGAAGGCAAAGAGGGCATCAATGGTTTTGTCAGGTGATATATTTACTGGTAGATGGATCAGAATTTCAACCTCAGCAGCTGTATTGTCCTCAATTCTTTTGATTTTTATTTTTCCCTTGTCATTGGCTTTCAAAATAGACTCAATAAGAGAAGATGTGGTTGTACTAAATGGAATCTCGCGTATGACCAAAGTGTTTTTATCGAGTTGAGAAACCTTGGCACGAATACGAATTTTGCCCCCTCTCAGTCCATCGTTGTATTGACCAATGTCCATCACACCACCTGTTGGAAAATCAGGGTATAACTCAAATCGTCTTCCTTTAAGGTGTTTGATCGATGCATCAATCAGTTCAATAAAATTATGAGGTAAGATCTTTGTTGACAACCCGACAGCAATCCCCTCACCACCCTGTGCGAGAAGTAGTGGAAATTTTACTGGATGGTTAATCGGTTCTTTTTTCCTCCCATCATACGACAGCTGCCACTGGGTTACTTTTGGGCTATAGACAACTTCAAGCGCAAACTTTGATAGACGAGCTTCGATATATCGTGAAGCAGCAGCGCTGTCGCCAGTGAGGATATTTCCCCAATTCCCTTGTGTGTCGATCAGCAAGTCCTTTTGACCAATTTGTACCATCGCATCAGAAATACTTGCATCACCATGTGGGTGATATTGCATGCTATGTCCAACGATGTTTGCCACTTTGTTGTAGCGCCCATCATCTAACTCACGCATCGAGTGAAGGATACGCCTTTGCACTGGTTTTAAACCATCGGTAATGGCAGGGACAGCACGCTCCAAAATCACGTATGAGGCATAGTCCAAAAACCAATCCTTATACATCCCTGTTACCTTGACAAGGGTATCTTGCGATTCGTCGAAATGTTCGTCCAAATGCTCGTCCATACTACTCCTCTACTTGATCAAGTTCGACTTTTAGATTATCAATAATAAACTCTTGACGTTTGGGGGTGTTTTTACCCATATAAAATGACAACAATTCGTCTATACCAACAGATCGGTCTAGCATGATGGGATCCAAACGAATATTTTCCCCAATAAAGTGTTTGAACTCGTCAGGTGAAATCTCTCCCAATCCCTTAAACCTTGTAATTTCAGGCTTCTGTCCTAGCTTGTTGATGGCATCGATTCGCTCCTGTTCTGAGTAGCAATAAATCGTTTCTTTTTTGTTCCTTACCCTAAAAAGTGGGGTTTGCAAAATATACATATGGCCTTCTTTAATCAGTTCTGGAAAGAACTGTAAAAAGAATGTGATCAACAACAAACGAATGTGCATGCCATCTACGTCAGCATCTGTAGCGATGACGATATTATTGTAGCGCAAATCCTCCAAACTCTCTTCAATATTCAGTGCTGCTTGCAGCAAGTTGAACTCTTCATTTTCATAAACAATTTTTTTACTCATCCCATAAGAATTCAAGGGTTTACCTCGCAAACTAAACACTGCTTGGGTGTTAACATCTCTCGATTTTGTGATAGATCCACTTGCAGAGTCTCCCTCTGTAATAAAAAGAGTTGACTCCAATCGTCTTTCTTTTTTCATATCCCCCAAATGGATTCGACAATCACGTAATTTTTTGTTGTGTAAACTCGCTTTTTTGGCTCGTTCACGTGCCAATTTTCTTATGCCAGAGAGTTCTTTTCTCTCTTTTTCAGCCTGTATGATTTTGCGTTGGAGTTGCTCGGCAGTTGTAGGGTTTTTATGCAGATAATTATCGAGTTTTGTTACAATAAAATCATTGATATATGTGCGAACAGTTGGCAGGTCACCACCCATATCAGTTGATCCCAATTTGGTTTTTGTTTGGGACTCAAACACTGGTTCCATGACCTTTATACTTATAGCTGATATGATAGATTTTCGAATATCTGATGCGTCAAAATTTTTGCCATAGTGTTCTCGAACAGTCTTTACGATGGCTTCTCTAAAAGCAGATTGATGGGTACCACCTTGGGTTGTGTGTTGCCCATTGACAAAGGAGTGATATTCTTCGCTGTATTGTGTTTTGCTGTGTGTGATAGCCACTTCAATATCATTGCCACGCAAATGGATGATTGGATAAAGCATATCCTCAGCGTTGTTGTTGTCTATAAGCAGATCCTTTAATCCATTTTCGGACTTGTATTTCTCGCCATTAAAGACAATCGTCAGTCCTGGATTGAGATACACATAGTTTTTGAGCATTCTAACGATGTACTCATGACGATATCGAAAGTGCTTAAAAATGCTTTCGTCTGGCACAAAAGACACAGATGTGCCTTTGCGTTTGCTGCTCGGTTCTTTTCCAGGGTCTTCTATGAGCTCTCCTCGCTCAAAAACAGCAACCTTTGATTGATCATCGCGAATGGATTCGACCTTAAAATACGTTGAAAGGGCATTGACTGCTTTTGTGCCAACCCCATTTAGACCAACTGATTTTTTAAAAGCGCGTGTGTCATATTTACCACCAGTGTTCATACGCGACACAACATCAACCACCTTTCCCAAAGGGATTCCACGTCCATAGTCACGAACAGTGACTTGTCCCTCTTTCACTGCAATTTCAATGGTTTTTCCAGCACCCATGACAAACTCATCAATACTGTTGTCGAGAACCTCTTTAAGTAAAATATAAATCCCATCATCGGCAGATGACCCATCGCCGAGCTTGCCAATATACATACCAGGGCGCATGCGAATATGCTCTTTCCAATCAAGAGACCGGATATTATCTTCTGTATATTGGGTGGTTTGTGGCATGGCTGCTAATTTAAAACTTCGCCGTAAATTATGTGATCAAGAACAGTGAAAGAAATTAACAATATGAAAACAGCTTTTGTTGAAAATACATTCTTTCAAAATATGTTAAAGTTTAATCATTTGGATTACCAATCACATAAACTTGTGTATATTTAGAGTATGAATCCAAATCGTATTTTATTTGTTCTTTT
>CACNGE010000012.1 GCA_902619855.1 uncultured Bacteroidota bacterium | reverse complement strand
GGTTTGCAAGTCAACTTGACTTTACAATTGAGACACAAACGATGAAGTCGATCCAACCTGAATCATTGCAGTTCCATAGTTTTTAAAAACACTCAATTTTCCTGCGTTTGGAAGCTGGTCAGCAACTGCTTTTGCCAGCGCAATACCACTACCTTCACAAACGACATCAATATCTTTGGTGTCTTTGCGTTGCAATAATGCATCTCGAACACATCCACCAATGGCAAACGCTCGTGTTTGCATTTTTTCAGCGATTTCGCCAATCGCAGAAAAGATGGGATCTGAAAATGCTTGATGTAAATTTTTATTTGTTGTCAAGGACGAACTGTTTTGATTTCCCCATCACTTGTCACCTTCACAATTCTCGATGGTGTAACAGGGTATTTTCCTGATTTCAAAGGTACAACATAGTCTACTTGCTCCAAAATACGACTGCTGATTTGAGATGATTCCTCTGGGATTTGTTCACCACTGAGGTTCGCAGAGGTAGCAATGATGGGTTTACCAAAGGACTTTACCAAATCAAGGGCAAAACCACTTTTCGGAATTCGAATGGCCATAGACCCATCATCAGCCATTGCCATAGGAGCAAGTTGTTTTGCCTTCGGATAAACAATTGTTGTCGGAACATTTGCATTATCCAAGATGTCAAACACCTGTTTGGGGATAGATTCAACATATTCTTTTAGCATTTCAAAATCGGAAACCAAGGAAACAAAAGATTTGTTTTGCATTCTTTTTTTAATCAAAAAAATCTTCTTGACTGCCTCCACATCTGTTGCATCACAGCCAAGTCCCAGAACAGTATCGGAAGGAAACAGAATAACCCCCGAATTCTGTATTGCAGCAAGACTTTTTTGAAGAGTCATACCTCCAAATGTATGATTTACAATGGTTTATGCTGAAACATCATAGGTTCGCAGCGCATCGTTAAGAGATGTCTTTTTATCAGTACTTTCTTTGCGCTTGCCAATGATTAAGGCACAAGGTACTTGAAAGTCTCCTGCTGTAAAAGACTTGGTGTAACTACCTGGAATGACAACTGAACGAGCAGGTACAATTCCTTTGGTTTCAACAGGTTTATCACCTGTTACATCAATGATTTTTGTTGAGGCAGTGAGCACCACATTGGCACCCAAAACAGCTTCTGTTTCAACATGAACACCCTCAACTACAATACAGCGTGATCCTATAAAAGCATTGTCTTCAATGATGACAGGAGCAGCTTGAAGAGGCTCTAAAACACCACCAATCCCAACGCCACCACTCAAGTGAACATTTTTACCGATTTGCGCACAACTCCCAACAGTTGCCCATGTATCTACCATCGTCCCCTTATCGACATAAGCTCCAATGTTGACATAACTGGGCATAAGAATCGAACCTGGTGAAATGTAAGAACCATGACGAGCGACAGCATGAGGAACTACTCGAATACCTTTTTCTTCATAGTCTGTTTTTAATGGGATTTTGTCATGAAACTCCAAAGGTCCCGCATGCAGCGTTTCCATCCCCTGAATCGGAAAATATAGGACAACTGCTTTTTTTACCCATTCGTTGACTTGCCATCCATTTGCTGTTGGTTCGGCAACACGCAAGTCACCTTTATCTAACTGGTCGATTATCGAACGAATCGTTCCCTGTACATTTTTATCTTCTAACAATGCAAGGTTTTCCCATGCTTCCTCGATGATATTTCGCTGTTTACTCATTTGCATTTTTTTTCAAATATAACTGCATTTTATCAAAAAAAAGACCTGTTCACAAAATCATTACAATAAGTGTATTTTTGCATCAATGGGCAGACTATTGGCAATAGATTACGGCAAAAAAAGATGTGGAATCGCAGTTACTGACAAGGACAAAGTCTTTGCCTTTGGTCACGATACCATTTCTACTACAAACCTCTTCGATTTTCTTAAAGATTATTTCAAGGAGGAGAGTGTTGAGGGCATTGTTGTTGGAATGCCCAAACGTTTGCACAATCAACCTTCTTCAATTGCGACTGATGTTATGCGTTTTATTGAAGATTGTAGGTCGTGGTTTCCCAAACTTCAAATCCATACCTATGACGAAAGATTTACATCCAAAATTGCTTCGCACGAAATTTCTAGGGCTAGCACAAAAAAACAAGTCCGAGAAGACAAACAGCTCATTGATCAAGTCAGTGCTACTTTATTGCTTCAGTCCTTTTTGATGAACCAGCAA
Organism: uncultured Bacteroidota bacterium; assembly: GCA_902619855.1. Lineage (GTDB taxonomy): Bacteria > Bacteroidota > Bacteroidia > Flavobacteriales > Flavobacteriaceae > UBA724. The sequence goes on along the minus strand of CACNGE010000012.1, from coordinate 40,134 downwards.
ACCAAAACATCATGATTCTTCCAATCTATTCTTATGGTCATCCAATTCTCCGTCAAAAAACAGATGAAATTGACGTAAATTATCCTGATCTAAAAGCATTGATTGACAATATGTGGGAGACCATGTACAACGCAAATGGCGTAGGGCTTGCAGCCCCTCAGATTGGCCTTTCACTTCGACTGTTTGTCGTTGATGCTAGCCCCTTTGCTACCGATCCTGAAATCTCTGTTGATGAAAAGCAAGTCATCGAAAACTTTAAGCATGTATTTATCAACCCAACTGTTATTGAATTTGGAGGAGAGTTGACCGATTTTAATGAGGGATGTTTGAGTATACCAGATATTCGGGGTGAAGTGACACGTGATGATGAAGTCACAATTTTGTACTACGACCTTGATTTTAATCATCATCAATTGCATCTCACTGGTTTGGCCTCACGTGTGGTACAGCATGAGTATGATCATATCGAAGGCAAACTCTTTACTGATAAGCTCAGCCCTTTTAAGCGAAAAATTTTAAAGTCGAAACTCACTCAAATTGAAAAAGGAAACATCAAAATTGATTATCCAATGGAGTTTGCAAAAACAATGAAACGAAACAATAATGGCAAGTCGCGATAAACAATTACAGGCGATCGATCGTTTACTAACGATCATGGATGCACTTCGAGAAAAATGCCCTTGGGATCGCAAACAGACCTTTGAGAGTTTACGACATCTAACGATTGAAGAGACCTACGAATTGAGTGAGTCTCTGTTGAGTGGAGATCATGATGAAATCAAATCTGAACTTGGAGATTTGCTTCTACATATTGTATTCTATGCGAAAATAGGTAGCGAACAATCTTCATTTGATATTGCCGATGTTGCCAATCGTATTTGTGACAAACTGATTAAGCGTCATCCTCATGTTTATGGAGATTTGGAGGCGAATAGTGATGAAGAGGTAAAGCAGAACTGGGAAAAAATCAAACTGAAAGAGAATAACAAAGGTGTTTTAAGTGGCGTGCCAGCATCATTACCTCCTTTGGTAAAGGCATATCGAATGCAGGAAAAAGCTGCTGGTGTGGGCTTCGATTGGCAACATATTGATGGAGTGATTCAGAAAATTGAAGAAGAGATTCGAGAGTTTTATGATGAAGTCAATCAAAAAAGTCAAAAACGAGCTGAAGAAGAATTTGGGGATTTACTTTTCACGCTAGTCAATTATGCTAGATTTTTGGGCATTAATCCAGACGATGCTTTGTCGAATGCAAACCAAAAATTTCGCAAACGCTTTGTGAAAATGGAGTCAAAAATATCAGAACTTCAAATCGAGATGAGTCAACTCGATCTTGATAGATGGGAAAAATTATGGCAAGAAGTCAAGTCAGAGAATTAAATTAAAGCCTCTTAAAAGCTGTTAATTTTTTCTCCAAATCATCGATGATTTTCTTTTGCTTTTCAAGATCTTTCATCACCTTGGTAACCAATGGATTTTCTGATGAACTTTTGGTGAAAAACTCCATATTTGTCTCCAGCTGAATATATTGTTGCTTTGCTTTGTCTAGTCGCTGCTTTATTTGAGATCTCTCTTTTTGAACAAGCTCGGTACGATCGCCCATGAGTTTGAGCTTTACTTTGTACATGTATTCGGTTATGAAACCCTTTTCTTCACCACTTTGTTTCAGTGCCTGTTCAACAACAGTATAAAAATTATTGTTAATCTTGCTCTTTTTTTGCCCCAAAGATCCGATCGCTATCCAATCTTCAACCCATTTATCAATGATGACTCGATCAACACTTTCTTCCGATTGGATGCTTTGAAGAAGCTTATTTTTCTCATCATACGCAAGCTGCTCAGCTTCAGAGAATTTATTCTTTCGACTGTCAAGTAATTCAAAGTAATCATTGCAAGCTTTACGAAAAAGATTCCAAGCTTTATCGTTTTGTTTTCTTGACACAGGCCCCATTTGTTTCCATTGTTTTTGCAGGGCAATGACTTTTGGGGTAGAGGAAGCGAAATCTTCTGTTTGGTGTAATTCTTCCACTTGCTTGACCAACTCCATTCGCTTTTTCATGTTTTCAGCATACTCTTTTTTGAGTGATTTGTAGAATGAATTTCTTTTTCTACTGAATGCACGCATGACCTCTTTAAATGCTGTCCAAATCTCTGCGCTTTTGCTTCGGCTAATACTGCCACAATCGAAAAACGAGGTTCGTAGAGCCTCCATATTGCGAATCAATTTTTGCATCTCATTGTGAGTTCTGATTTCAGATTCATTGAGTTCTCTCATTTGTGCAATTAAGTCAGCTTTTTTATCGAAATTTGCTTTAAATATCTCTGTTTGATTCTTTTGAAAAAATTGTCGCTTTTCATGGATCACTTTCGTCGCTTGACTAAAGCGTTCCCATAATGGTTCTTCGTGTTCTTTTGCGACAGGGCCAAGCTCATCTTTCCATCGTTTGTGAAGTTCTTGCAGATTACGAAAAGCTTTTTGGATATTATCCATTTTGGCCATCGCCTCAACCTCTTCAATGATTTTTATTTTTTCTTCATAATTATATTTATAATCTAGTTCCCTGAACTCTCTGTTTAGGTGAAGAAAGTCATAGAAAATACCTACATGATGATGATATGTTTTCCAAATATTATTTGCCTCTGATTGGTGAACATGCCCCGACTCTCTCCAACGTGCTTGCAAGTCTTTAAATTGTTTGTAGGTGTCTGAAATGGGGCGATCAACTCCAATAAGCCCTTTGAGCTCATCAATGAGTGATTTACGTATGGCCAAATTATTTTGTTGCGATTTTTCAAGGTCTTGATAATACCTTGCTTTTTCAGATTTGTACTTACGCACCAACTGGTCAAAAGCAACTTTTTCTGGGAGTTTGATATAAAAGTCTTCAGGTGCTCCACCTGAATTGATGAAATCTTCTTTTTTACTTTTTTAGCAGTTGATCTAACTTTCCTTCAATCAGTTTTGAAAGTGTATCAAAGTCTTTTCTATGCTGCATCACCTTCCCTGCATTTACTTTTTTCTCAAGGATATTGAGTAATTGATCTAACCCTAGATCATCATAATTTTCATCCTCTTTTACAGGATTAGCATGCTCTTTTTCTTCAAAGATAGACTCACTTTCAGAAGCATTCTCTTCTTGAGGAGTATCTGGATTTTCTTGTCCTTCATCCTCGGTCGATTGGTCAGGTTCTGTCACATCTGTTTCAGACTGAACTTCGTTTTCAGGGAGTTTTTCGTCCACTTTGTCTTCATTTGCCTCTGGCAAATTGGCATCATTATCTAACATGATTCAGTTAACTTTGTTATTCACAAGATAGTAAATCTTTGTGATTTACTTATTTGTGTGTGAATTCATCCAAAGAGACCATGAGGCTTTTGCTTGCTCTACAAGCATTTGATAACCATTGAGTACTGTAGCTCCTTTGTCTTTACCCATTTTCATAAATGTTGTTGTTTCTGGGTTGTAAATCAAATCATATAACAAGTGCGTATGATTGATTTGCTCAAAATCAATTGGAGGATATGCCTCTGTGTATGGGTGAGTACCTAGTGGCGTACAATTGATAATCAATGTGTGATCGATATAATCTTTATTTGTGAGTTCAGTGTAGGTTTTTTTGCCTTTCCCTTCCTTTCGAGAAACTTTAAGTACTTGTATGTTGAGCTGTTCAAGAACATAGCAAATTGCTTTTGAGGCACCCCCAGTACCCAAAACCAATGCTTGTTTTTGATATGGTTTTAAATGTTTAAGAAGTGTTTTTTTAAATCCGATATGATCTGTGTTATAGCCAATTTTCTCACCATTTTTAAACACAATTGTATTCACAGCACCAATTGCTTCTGCGATTGGGTCAAGTGTATCCAAAAAAGGAATCACATCTTGTTTGTAAGGGATGGTTACGTTCATTCCTGCAATGTCTTTTTGCTTGAGGAGTTCTCCAAAATTTGCCAAATCACTGAGGTCGAAGTTGACATATTGATGTTTGAGATTTTCTGATTCAAACTTTTTTGAGAAGTAATTTCTCGAAAAAGAATATCCGATATCTTTCCCTAACAATCCAAAAAGCTTATTGTCGTTTTCGATCATAAACGTCTAAAATAAAAACAATAAATAAACCAATAACAATCCATACGATAGAAAAAAATAGATTGAGCCCTATAGATTCAATTGTTGTCTCAAGTTCACTTGGATTGGAGAGCAAACGAAAATCAGACCATGGCCAAAGGATGGGAAGTGAGCCAATGATAAACCCAATGATCAATGCATTTAGCCCATGCTCAAAGCGAATGATGATGTAATGGAGTAGGTTGGAAATACTTACCAAACCAACAATAGAACCAACGATAAAAATAACCAAAATAGTGAGTAGCTCATTGTACTCGATTACCAAAGCACTGAATGCCGATGGATTCTGAATGAGCTTTACCACGAATTCCCAAACTGCATTGACTGCATCGACCAACAGCAGGGCATAGTTGCCCAAAATAATGAGTAAAAAAGAACCAGAAAGTCCAGGAAGCGTCATGCCAATGATGCTTACAAAACCACAGAAAAAAACAAACAGTAGATTCCTGTTCTCTCCAGCTGGTTCTAAAAACGCTAGTGTAATACCTACGAGAAGTCCAACTAAACTAAATAAAAGGAATTTCAACTCCCATTTCTTAAAATTTCTGATCAATACAAGAACAGACATGACAACCATGCCAAAAAACAGAGCTTTGACATACTGCTCGTAATGTATCAGTGCGATATCAAGTACTCTCGACACTGTAAAGTAGCTCAATACAATCCCAAGAGCAATCAAGGATAGAAACAAAGCGTTTGTGTATCGACAAAATTGCTTAAACTTTCCAGTAATGAGCATAAAAAAAGCATTAAAATTCAAACGTTTCAAGGAGTATAAAAACTCAGGATAAAAGCCAGTGACGATGGCAACAATACCCCCAGATACACCTGGTACTTTATTGGCAATGCCCATCGCCAATCCTTTGACGACAAGTAAGATATTGTCATAAAGCCCCCTTTGATTCACTTATTTAGTTTTTGCTTAATCTGTGAAACGCATAAATAGTTGAAATCCCAAGCATAATAAATAAAAGACCAATGCAAAAATCAGAGTTGCTAGGGCTGATTTGTTGCATCACAAAGGAACGATCAGTGGGGCTGTTGGGTAATTGTTTTGCCCAAGGCCAAACTTTGTACAAAGAACCAAACATGAACCCAGACATGGTTGCAAGTAATGTATTCCTTGCACTGGCAAAGAGTTTTTCTACCCAACGCGCAAATAGTTTTATGCCAACGAGTGCTCCAAGTCCAAAAGCTGCGAGGTTTATAAACCCTTGTATTTCAAAGGAGCGAACCAGATCAATAGTTGACAGGGCAGTTTCATACGCGCCCAAAAGAACCAAAATAAATGAGCCTGAAATCCCTGGTAATATCATGGCAACAATCATTAACATACCACATAAAAAGAGGTAGGGCAGGGTTTGTATTACTTCAGCTGGTGTTAGAAATCCGATTAAAAATGATGTAATACCACCCAAAATCAAGCCTATCACTGTTGTTGCAGACCATTGATTAACATCTTTACAGATTAATATTGCACTCGCTAAAATTAATCCAAAGAAGAAGGACCAAAGCGCTAGGGCGTAATTCTCTAAAAAGAACTGAATAATAGAACTCAAAAAAAGGATGCTGGTTGCAATTCCTAAAATAAGGGGAAGAAGAAAAGTGGCGTTGAGGTTTTGCCAAGCCTGTTTTCGGTTTGATCCTAATAGTCTTACTATTTCTTTCCCAGTCACACGATTGATCGAAGAAATCAATTCTTCATAAATATTGGTAATCAAGGCAATTGTTCCACCCGAAACACCAGGAACAAGGTCTGCTATTCCCATGGCGATTCCTTTAAGGTATACAATAAAAGCTGATTTATTGGAACTCATTGTTGAGGCGAAAATACGAAATAAGAAGGGCATTACACCTTCAATGAGAGACTTTGCTTTACAAAAGAAGAACTCTTGAACTGTGGAAAGGTTTCGTAGAAGTGATTGAGTTGTTTTTCGTCTGCTATATAAGCGTTTTTGAGGTAGAATCTTGCCTCAAGTGATTGGGAGGAAAGTAAATAAATACCACCTAAGCGAAAGTTGATCACACTGCTTTCGGTATGGAATTCCAATCCATGTTGTAGAACTTCTATGGCTCTGGGATAGTCATGCATTTCTTTAAGAGCATCTGCCCATTTTACCCATGTATCAACATCATAATTCCCTAAATTGACACATTCTTGAAAGCCAAGATCAGCTTCTTCGAAAAAGCCTAATGTAAAGTTGATTTCAGCATATTTTTTCCATGTGACGGCATTCACATTATCGATTTGGATTGATTTTTTGGCATAATAAAGCGCTTTTTCGTAGTCTTTATTGTCTCGATATGCATCGATCAAAGCGACCCATGCTTTGTCATACAAGGGGTCTTCATTTAATGTCTTTTTAAAATACTGTATGGCAAGTTTTGTATTGCCTAAATCAATATGGCAGAGCCCGATGTGCAAGAGCGCAAAGGCTGTGGGTTCGTCTATCGACAAAGTTGATTCGAAGGCGAGAATGGCTTCATTATAACGCTTCATTTTTTGAAGTGTTTTACCCATTTCGAAATAAGCGCCAATAAATTCATTATCACAAATGATTGCAAAATCATAGGATGACAAGGCTTGTTTCAGTAAGCCTTTACTTGCATATTGACGACCCAATTGATGCCATGCGATTTCGTTGAAAGGATCAGCTTCTAAATACTCATTGAGGAATTGAATGGCACCATCTGGTTGTTCCAAAGATTCAAAGCAATAGATAATATTGTACAATGCATGTGTGTCTTTGGGATCTTCGTTGATACACTTGATAAAGTGCTCTTTGGCCATTGTATAACTATCTAAAAAAAGGTATTCCATCGCCAACATGCTATGAAACTCGGCTTTGCTATCGCAATATTTTAACCCTTTGGTCAAAAACTGAATTGCCTCTTGATGTCTTTTTGTTTTTGAAAGAATAACTGCCTTGTGGATATAAACATATTCATTGTAGGGTTCCATGTCCCTGAGTTCATCGATGAGTTCTTCAGCTTCTTTAAATTGATTGTTGAGTAACATCAGTTCGACGTGGAGGAGTTTTAAACCACTGTGATCTGGATGTTGATTTTCACCAATTTCTAATGCTTTATATGCCAATCGCAAACTGCCTGAGTCGATATAAAATTGGACAATTTCTTCAAATTCAGTGGCGTCGAAGAAATAAACTCGATTTGACTGTAACATCAACTCAAAACGAGCCAGTGGGGATTTGTGGTCTTTATTAGAATTCGGGTTGTTCAAATGTTTTAAATTCTTAATTATAAAGTTAACTCCATGTTGGCTTAGAATTAAATAAATTGATTTTTTGTTTTTAACAATTTAATCAACAGATTTCATCTAGGATCGATAAGATGGTATCGCAGCCTTTTTTCAACTCTTTTTTGGAAATTGTCAACGGGGGTGTAATTCGAACGGCTCGCTTTTCAAACAGCAAAAAAAACAACAATAACCCTTGTTCCAAAGCAATTCTCACCAGTTCTTGTGCGAGTTCCTCAGAGGCCATGATCAAGGCTAGCATGAGACCCTTTCCTCGAATTTCTTCGATTCTTTTGTGTTGCAGATATTTCCGGATGAATCTTTCTTTTTCAAGCGTTTGATAGATTAAATCACTTTGCAAAAGCGTTTTTAATGTCGCATGACATGCTGCTGCTATGACAGGATGCCCTCCAAAAGTTGTGATATGTCCCAGAATTGGTTTGTCTTGCAAAAGGTCCATGAGTTGTTTGGAAGAACAGAATGCACCAACTGGAAATCCACCACCCAAACCTTTTCCAGTCACAAATATATCAGGAACAATATCGAAGTGTTCAAAGGCAAACAGCTTGCCTGTTCGACCCATTCCAGGTTGAATTTCATCCAAGATGAGCAACGCTCCAACTTTGTCGCATTGTTCTCTAATTGCTTTCATATAGGCTTTGGATGGAACGATAAACCCTGCACCACCTTGTACTGTTTCTAGTATGACTGCTGCAGTTTTGGTATTGATTTTTTCAATATGGTCAAAGTTATTAAACTGTATATAAGATGTTCCAGGGATTAGGGGTCGATAAGCTCTTTTTCGCTCTTCATACCCCATCACACTCATTGCTCCTTGCGTGTTGCCATGATAGGCATTATTGGCAGCGATAATATTTTGCCTGCCAGTTGCCCTTTTCGCAAGCTTTAGTGCTCCCTCAATTCCCTCAGTTCCAGAGTTTGTGAGATAGGTGCAAGAGAGTTTTTTAGGTAAGTGATCAGCCAACAGTTTGACCAGTTGTACAGGTTCGTTTTGCACAAATTCACCATATACCATGACGTGGAGGTATTTTTTCATTTGAGAACGAACTGCACGAATCACTTTGGGATGACAATGTCCCAGGGTGCAAGCAGAAACACCTGCTACAAAATCGAGGTACTTCTTATTGTTTTTATCGATGATATAACTACCACGTGCTTTCTTTATTTCTAGCCCCATGGGTTGCGCTGTTGTTTGCGCTTGATGGGTGAAGAAAAAATCTCTTATTGTTTGACTCATCTTATTTTTGTTTAAAGTCAGCTATGATTTTGCTCATTTCTAATGGCGTTTGATTTTTCTTTGTCATTTCAATCAACAAATCATTTTTTGATAAAATCATTTCATCCCCGCGCCAATAAAAACCTGGTAGTTTCTGTTCATTGAGTGGCAGTTCTTCGATTGGATAAACAGCCCCATCTGGTCTCGTTAAAAAAGATATAGACTGAATTTTATTGTCTTCCATCTGAAGTCGCATGGCACTGCTAATGGCCTTATCGATTCCAATCAAATCTTGAGTGTTATCGTCATACAAATAATACAACATTTCAGCATTTTTATCGATATCAATCGTCTTTAGCTCATTGTCCTCAAAGTTGCCAAGCAAATAAATACCCTTCATTTGATTAAATTGAAGGGGGTTGAGAGAATCTTGCTCAGCGACTACAGCATTGTTAAAAATCTTAAGCGAATCAATAGCATTTGTCGCTGAGTCTATTAACAGATGAATCAAATCACCACTCATCTGTGTTTTTGCAGACCACAAAACAGGATTTTCCTTTGTCATATCACTGGCAGACAAAAGCTGTGATTCTCGATCGCTAATAGGGTAGCGCAGCAGCTGAATAAGTCCTGATTTTTGATCCACATGTATCGAATCAGAAACCCCACTTAGGTTTGTTTTATAAATTCGAACCCCATAATAGCCTGCAAGTATTCTATTCTCTGCAGGACCTGTAGCCAAAAGTGTATCGGCGTGGATATACAGAGAGTCTCTATCTACTAGTTTTATTGCAATAGGATCTTGGGTTACAATTACCGAATCCTTGTCTTTAAATACTTCTCCATACTCTCCACGAATGACATTATTGCCAATAGTATCAGTGATTTGCACATTTCTAGTTGCTGCTGCATATTGAATATGATTATCGAAATAAATGCTATCCCCTTTGATTTTTCTCAGGTTGTAGTCGACAGTTGCTCGGTCTTGGAAATACCCTTTTTTAAGGTTGGAGTCAAAAAAACCTCGATTGCAAAATACATCATATTCCTCTCCATTGATTGTTGTTGCTCCATAAAAATAAGCATGACGAATGTCAGTGTAATAGTCCATTCGCTGCGAAAAAATAATGAAAGAAGGGTCTTTAACGACGACGTCGGAGATGAACTCATATTTTTTATCATCAACAATATAAGTGCCAGATTGACTGCGAATCACTGTTTCTTCACTGGTGATTTCGCCTGTGGTTTGGTAATATGCTTCCTGTTTTCGTCGATCAAAAAAAAGGGAATCTGTTCGCAAGATAGACTGATTGTTTTCAAGTTTTACCTTGCGTTTGGCAATGGCGAGTTTTGTTGTTCCGCTATACTCAATATATTCACTGTTTAGCTCCAAGCTGTCCCCTTGTTTGACCACTACATTTCCTTCTGCTTCAAATGAGTTTTCAGTTTCATAAAAGTATGCTATATCAGACCAGATGTCCATTCCGTCATGATGAAGGTGCACACGAATCTCAGCATTTGATTTTAGGATTTTGGCGTCGGGAAACAACTTTTCGTTGACTTCAAATGAAGCAGCCTGACGAATATCAACTTTTTTAGTTTCTTGCCCATAACCAATGGAAAGTGTCAAAAACAAAAAAAAGATAAAATGTGGATGCTTTGACAATGTTCAATTGGTTTTTCACGTTTCTGCTTCTTATCGAAAAATAGTTTGCTTGCGATCTGGCCCAACAGAAACGAGTCGAATGGGCGTTTCCAGAAAATTCTCAATAAATGCAATATATTTTTTCAATTGAGAAGGCAACTCATCAAAATATGTACATTGCGTAATATCTTCTTGCCAACCACTCATCTCGATGTATTTTGGTGTAAGGTTTTCTTCGTTTAGTGAAAAAGGCAAGTGATGAATCGTTTCCCCACGATAGTCATAGGATGTACAAATCTTAAGTTTATCAATTCCTGAAAGCACATCACCTTTCATCATCATAAGTTTCGTAACCCCATTGACTTGTACAGTATATTTTAGTGCGACCAAATCAAGCCAGCCACATCTTCTGGCACGACCAGTTGTAGCGCCAAATTCATTCCCAACTTTGGCAATTTGTTTTCCAGTTTCATCAAATAATTCTGTTGGAAATGGACCACTGCCAACACGAGTTGTGTAGGCCTTAAAGATGCCAAATACATCTTCAATTTTATTGGGCGCAACACCCAAGCCAGTGCATGCTCCAGCTGCAGTAGTGTTGGAGGAAGTCACAAAAGGGTAGGTGCCAAAGTCAATATCCAACAATGATCCCTGTGCCCCTTCCGCAAGTATCTTTTTGTGGTCTGTTAGTGCATTAACCAGAATAGATTCACTGTCTACAAAACTGAGTTTGTTGCTGATAAAGTCAATAGCAGCAAAAAAATCGGACTCTAATTTTTGGAGGTCATATGTAAGATCAACTTTGTAAAAAGCGATGAGCTCTTCATGTTTGTTTGCAAGTTCTCGATACTTTTCTTTCCAATTTGGAAGCTCTAAATCTCCAATTCGAATGCCATTTCGACCTGTTTTATCCATATAAGTTGGCCCAATTCCTTTGAGTGTTGAGCCAATTTTCTTAGCCCCTTTTGATTTTTCAGAGGCAGCATCAAGAAGTCGATGTGTGGGTAGTATTAAATGAGCTTTTCTCGAAACGAGTAAAGATTTATGATAATCAATTTGAAATTTATCAAGATTTTCAATTTCTTTTCTAAAGATTACAGGATCAATGACAACCCCATTTCCTACAAGATTCAATGCATTTGGGTGAAAAATTCCTGATGGGATGGTGTGCAAAACATGCTTAATTCCATTAAATTTTAGTGTATGTCCTGCGTTTGGCCCCCCTTGAAAACGAGCAATGATATCATAATTCTTTGTCAACACATCGACAATCTTCCCTTTTCCTTCATCTCCCCATTGCAGTCCAAGGAGTAAATCTAATCCCATATTTATTTCTTACTGTTTGTTTTTGTTGCGTAGAAGTAAAGAGAATGGTTGTGAATGTCCACATCAAAAACTTCTTCTATACTTTTTTTAATCATTTGAATTCTAGGATCACAAAACTCTTTTACCTCACCTGTATCTGTAAAAATGATGTGATCGTGTTGGTTGTCAAAATAAGACTTTTCGTATTGTGCGTGTTGAGGGCCAAACTGATGTTTTCGAACAAGGCCACAGTCGAGTAGTAACTCAATGGTGTTGTACAAAGTCGCTCTGCTCACTCTGTACTTCTTCTCTTTCATTTTCATATACAAAGATTCGATATCAAAATGATCATCACTTCGATAAATCTCTTCGAGAATGGCAAAACGCTCAGGTGTTTTTCGATGTCCGTTTTTGTCTAAAAACGCAATAAAAACATCTCGAACAATTTCTTGATTTTTATCCATGATTCATTGCAAATTTACGTAGGTTTTTTTACTCTCTTACAACTTTATGCACTCCATTTATATTTTGAAGCTGCTTTATCATCTTCTTCAGAAGAGCGCTGTTTTTCACTTTTAGTAAAACATGGCCTTCAAACGTCCCATCATTTGAATCAAAAGACATGCGACTTATGTTTACATTGTTTGTATTTGAAATGACTTGCGTCACCTTATTCACAAGTCCCAAATCATCTAGACCAGTGAGTTTTAATTTAACAGAAAATTCGTCTTGAGAGGAATCAATCCATTTGGCATTGACAATGCGATAGGCATAGTTTGAGCGTAAAGTGAGCGCATTTGGACATTCATTTTTATGAACTTTAACACCATCACTCACAGTGACGAATCCAAATACATCATCACCAGCAATTGGATTGCAGCATGGACTGAGTTGATATTCAAGTTGTTCTTCGTTTTTTCCAAAAACAAGTTGATCGAATATATTGGTTATTTTGTCTTCATCGACTAAAGATGAAGATGTACTCTTTTGTGTTTTTCTTTTAAATAAGTTTAAAAAACGATTGTTTTGATCGGAACTAAATTTTTTAAGCCTGGCATTGTCTATTGTGCCAATGCCAACGCGATAGTACAAATCCAAACTTGTTTTGAGTTTAAAAAAGTCCAGGAGTTTTTCAACGGTTTTGCTGTTAAAACTAATTTTTAAATGTTTGAGCTTTCTTCTCAAAATCTCTTTTCCTTCAACTGCGATTTGTTTTTTATCCTCTTTCAAAAACGATCGAATTCTTGAGCGTGCTCTAGATGTAATCACATAATCCAACCAACTTGGATTTGGAAAAGCCTTGTCAGAGGTGATGATTTCAACTTGATCACCACTTTTTAGACGATAGCTTAGGGGCACAATTTTCCCATTGATTTTAGCACCTCTAGTGTGCATCCCAATTTCAGTATGTATATGAAAAGCAAAATCAACTGGCGTTGCGCCTTGTGGCAGAGATTTTAGATCCCCCTCAGGAGTAAACACAAAAATTTCACTTGCGTAAAGATTGAGCCTAAAATCTTTGACAAAATCAACAGCGTCTGAATTGGGTTGCTCGAGTACTTCACGCAATCGATTGAGCCATACTTCAAGCCCTCTTTCGTCTTGTTTTCCATGCTTGTATTTGAAGTGTGCAGCATATCCTTTTTCAGCAATTTCATGCATGCGCTCCGATCGAATTTGCACTTCAACCCATCGTCCTTCAGGACCCATGACAGTCACATGCAGGGCCTCATAACCAGTTGATTTTGGGGCAGAAATCCAGTCTCTCAATCGAAGGGGGTTGGGCTGAAAGTGATCAGTGATGATCGAGTATATTTTCCAAGCCAAAAACTTTTCTTCATCAGGGTCGGCTTTATAAATAACACGAATGGCAAAGCGATCAAAAATCTGATCAAAATCCAGTTTTTTGTATACCATTTTTTTTCTTGTAGAATAGATAGATTTTGGACGTCCTTCAATTTTACATGACAAGCCCTCTCGACGTAAATATTTTTTGGTCATTTTGACAAAACCATCAATAAACCCTTGTTGGCTTTCGAGGTTTTCCTGTACTTTCTTTTGAATATCGCGATATACTTCTGGCTCAGTGTATTTCAGCCCTAAATCTTCGAGTTCTGTTTTAATATTGTACATTCCGACGCGATGTGCTAGTGGCGCATAGATGTAAAGCGTTTCTGAAGCAATTTTGATTTGTTTATTGCGAGGCATGGCATCCATGGTTTGCATATTGTGCAAACGATCAGCAATTTTGATAATAATCACTCTTGCATCATCATTGAGAGTGAGTAACATCTTTCTAAAATTTTCTGCTTGAAAAGACACATTTATATCTTTTTTCAAGTTTGAAATTTTTGTTAGACCATTGACAATTTTAGCAATTTGAGTGCCGTGCATAGATTCGATGTCGTCAATGGTGTATTTTGTATCTTCGACAACATCATGGAGAAGAGCTGCTGCAATTGAAGGTGCACCAAGTCCTATGTCATCGGCAACAATTTTAGCTACTGCAATTGGATGAAGGATATATGGTTCTCCCGATTTTCTTCTTTGGTCTTTGTGTGCATCAACAGCAGTGTCAAACGCCAGCCTAATCATTTTTTTATCAGCGGCAGTAAGCTTTTGATAGCTGATTCGCAACAAGTCTTTGTAGGCTTTTGCGATTTGCGCATTTTCCGATACTGTTTCAGTTGCTTGAATCATATTATAAAAGTACTAAATTCCATGGTCTCTGTAAAAATTGCGCTGACGAGTTGCTTCAAAAAGAAGTATTCCTGCAGCCACAGACACATTCATAGAATCTAAAATTCCCAGCATTGGAATTTTTATACTTGATTTGGAAACGTTTAACCAAAATTTGCTTAATCCTGTTGATTCAGCACCAACAACAACAGCTGAGGGTTTGGTGAAATCAATAGTTTCATAAGAAACACTCGCTTCCAAAGTAGCTGCATGAGGGGTAATGTGATGTTGATTCAAAAATGCATGTACCTCTTCATTTATTCCGACTCCGATGGGAACTGAAAAGAATCCACCTACGCTAGAACGAATAACATTGGGGTTGTAAATATCTGTTTGTGGCTCAGCTATCAAAAGACAATCAATTTTAGATGCGTCTGCTGTGCGAAGCATGGCACCTATATTTCCAGGTTTTTCAATATTTTCGGCAACCAGTACTAGCGGATTCTTGTTTTTGAAAACAATAGCATCAAGATTCATTTTTTTCTTTTTCACCAGCGCAACAATTCCTTCAGTATTTTTACGATAACTTATTTTTTGATACACATTTTCAGTTACACGCACCATATTATTAATACCCAAATTTTGTGTGTACCATTCTTCAATTTTTGGATGTTTTAAGATTTCCGGGCAACAAAAAATTTTGTCAATTTTAAACCCACTTTTTTCAGCCAATTTGAGTTCGCGTTGTCCCTCAACAACAAATACATCACTTTTTCTTCTTGCCGAAGATTTTTGAATCAGTCCAACGATGTTTCTGATGGTATCGTTATTTACACTCCTGATTAGTTTCATCATGGGTTTTTTATTTAAAAATTTTAAAACAAGCATCAAAAATTTTTGCTATTTCAACAAAAACCTTAGAATTGTCAGTTTACCAAATGTAATATGAAAAATTTAAAATGCATTTTGGTAGATGATGAGCCGAAAAATCTTTAATTGTTAACCTATTATATCAAAAGTACTGCAATGTCACTGATATTGTTGGCACCTTTGTAGAAAAAAACCCAGTATTATATAATCATGAAAATTAGGATAATTTAGAAGAATTATATATCATTTTTTTGGAAATGATATTGGATGAAAGTACTGGCTTAAATATTTTGGTCAATATCAATCATTCAGACATACACATCGTCATATGTACTGCCCATGACTAGTTTGCTTTAAAAGCAATTCAATAAGAGGTTGTTGATTATTTAATGAAGCCAATCGAAATCCAAGATTTACAAAACACCAATGATATAATCAGAGAGAAAGGCAGGAAAAATAGAAAACCACTTTATGACTCAAGTGAAATTTCAAAATTTTCCAGTGCCAATTTAATTCTTGATAAACCAGTAATGATTAAAAATAAAAATTCGATTGATATTGTATATTCAAAAGATATCGTTTTAATTGAGGCATCATACTCAGAGGGTGGAAAGTCAGCTCTTGTTATGCGAGACTAATTTGTTAAACCTTGTTAAGTTGTTTTAAAAAAAATTGAAGACATCCTCGATCCCTATGTGTTTTATCGACTCAATCGATCGCACATTGTTAATCTACACGAAATTTCAAAAATCGAACGATGTATCATATATTTTTGTGTAATGTCCAATGGGTTCAAGTTGCCCACCCCAATCAATAAATACAAAAACTTGTTAAACAAGAATGAAAGCCTTTTTAGGATGTCCATCTAGTTTTTTTTGATTTAAAATTTAGTTACTTTCGTAAAAACTTTGACTATGGTCCCAAAAGTTGCACATGCCACTGAGAAATATATCCATGACGAATTTCGCTATGGGGCATACAACTATCACCCTCTTCCTGTTGTGCTTAAAAAGGGAAAAGGGATCTATGTATGGGATGTAGACGGAAAGAAATATATCGATTTTTTATCAGCCTATTCAGCGGTGAATCAGGGTCATTCAAATGCCAAGATTGTAAAAGCTTTGGCCGATCAGGCCAATCAATTGTCACTTACTTCTCGTGCATTTCACAATGATAAGTTTAGTCAATTTGCTAAAATGGTAACTTCTTATTTTGGGTTTGACATGATGTTGCCCATGAATACTGGTGCTGAAGCTGTTGAGACAGCGATCAAGCTTGCCCGCAAGTGGGGTGTTCAAAAAAAAGGGATTGCTAAAAACAAAGCTGAGATTGTTGTTTGCCAAAACAATTTTCATGGCAGAACAACGACGATTGTTTCGTTCTCCTCAGATCCTGTTTCGCAAAAAGATTTTGGTCCTTTCACGCCAGGGTTTATATCCATTGCTTACAACGATCCAGATGCACTCGAAAAAGTATTAAATGAACGACCCAATATCGTTGGTTTTTTGGTTGAACCTATTCAGGGAGAAGCAGGTGTGAACACACCAAGTGATTACTATATGCAAAAAGTTCAAGCATTGTGCAACGCACACAATGTATTATTCATGGCTGACGAAATTCAAACTGGAATTGGTCGAACGGGATCGCTGCTTGCTGTATGTGGAAATTGCTCTTGCCAATCGTCATGCGAGCAACAACAAGAAACCTATGCAAGACCCGATATTCTAATTCTAGGCAAAGCCCTAGGAGGCGGTGTATATCCAGTTTCAGCTATTTTAGCCGATCGTCAAGTGATGGAGGTGATTCGTCCAGGTGAGCACGGAAGTACTTTTGGAGGAAATCCAGTCGCCAGCGCCGTTGGAATGGCATCTTTGCAAGTGATTGAAGACGAAAGACTTGCACAAAATGCTCGTGTACTTGGTCAAATTTTTAGATCGCATCTGAACGAATATAAAAGCGAAAGCAAAGTACTTGTTGGCGTTCGTGGTCGAGGCCTTCTCAATGCAATTGTAATCAATGACAGTCAAGAGGGTTCCTTGGCTTGGGATATTTGCATGGCCTTTAAAGAAAAAGGGTTGTTGGCAAAGCCAACTCATGGCAATATTATACGCTTTGCACCGCCACTATTGATCACGAATGATGAACTTCTGACATGTATCAAAATTATTATTGATACCCTGCTTGAATTTGAACCTTCGTAACTGGTCATTATGGATTCTATTTATCTTGACAATGCTGCAACGACCCCTGTCTTAGAGGAGGTTATTGACATCATGACACTAACTTTGTCAGCTTCATTTGGCAATCCATCGTCAATTCACAGTCAAGGAAGAACAGCAAAAAGTATAATCGAAAACACACGAAAGTCGATAGCGAAAGAATTGGGTGCGCAACCAAAGGAAATTATTTTTACATCTGGAGGAACTGAGGGTGACAATATGATTTTACAGGGTGCTGTTCATGGATTGGGGATTGATACAATCATCACTTCAAAAATCGAGCATCACGCTGTGCTTCATGCAGTCGAAAACCTAGAAAAAACAGCTGCTGTCACAGTCCAATATGTCAAGGTTTTGTCTGATGGGTCGCCTGATATTGATGATCTTGAAAGACTTTTGCAAAACGATAACACTAAGAAATTGGTGAGCCTCATTCATGTTAATAACGAATTGGGTACTATCATAGATTTGGAAACTATTGGAAATCTTTGTCGAAAAAACAATGCATTTTTCCATTCTGACACAGTCCAATCGATAGGTCATTATCGTTTTAATTTACAAGAATTACCAATTGATTTTTTAGTTGCAGCAGCACATAAATTCCATGGCCCTAAAGGCATTGGTTTTGTTTTTATTCGAAAAGAAACAGGATTTCAAAGTTTACTGTTTGGTGGAGGTCAAGAGAGGGGTCTTCGTGCAGGAACAGAGAGTGTTCATAACATTGTTGGGTTGGGGGAAGCCTTCTCTCATGCTTACACGAATTTGGACGACGATCAATCGAAGATAGCTGATATCAAAAGCTATTGCATAGCGCAACTTGCGAGTAAAATTCCAAACCTTTCTTTCAATGGTTGCTGTGACGATTTATCGAAGAGTAGCTACACGATTTTAAATGTTCGAATCCCAATGAGTGCAGACAAAGCAAATTTACTTGGGTTTACCCTTGACCTAAAGGGAATTTGTTGTTCTAAGGGAAGTGCTTGTCAAGCAGGTAGTGAAACTGGTTCTCATGTGCTGAATCATATCCTTTCAGAAAAGAAATTACAATCTCCATCAATTCGCTTATCCTTTTCTAAATTCAATACAAAAAAAGACATTGATCACCTTGTGAATGTATTGGAAGAATATATCAGCTCCTAAAAACGGGCATTCAATTTTATATTAAAGACTCTTGGGGTCATATAGTTTGGGATACCCAATTGTGACTTGCTAGAAACGTCTCGCACCCATGTCATTGTAATTGCATTTTGAACATCAAAGACATTGAAAATTTCAAAGCCAACCATCAGGTCTTTAAAAAAAGGTAACCTCTTTTTCTTTTCATCGTTAATGACATAAAAAAATCCCAAATCAACACGTTTATAGTCTCTCAGGCGACCGGTATAGTTGTATGGATCTGCATAGTTTGGGGCACCCCCAGGAAGACCAGAATTATAGACCAGATTTAGATTCATTTTTAAAAAAGGCATGGAGGGCACATAATCTTGGAAGAGCATAGCAAACTTAAAACGTTGATCAGTAGGTCTTGGAATATAACCTCTATTGTCTCTGTTTTCTTCAGTTGACATCAGCCCTAAGCTAATCCAAGATTCTGTTCCAGGAACAAACTCTCCATTTAATCGTAAGTCAAGACCATAAACATATCCCTTGGTGTTGTTATTGGCATCATAACGAATTCGAACATTCTCTACAGAATAGGCATTGATTTTATCTAAGTATTTGTAATAGAGTTCAGATTGGAATAAAAATGGGCGATCCCAAATGGAAAAGCCATATTCATTTCCAAAAGAGACGTGGATTGCTTTTTGCGCATCAACTGCAGGGTTAATGAGTCCTTCGCTGGTACGCAATTCTCGATAGAATGCAGGCTGTGCGTAGATGCCTGTTGCAAAGCGATACAGCAAATAGTCTTTATTTTTTGGTCGAAAACTCAGCTGAAACCTAGGGCTAATAATGTATTTGGCCTTTTCATTGTTCAACTGCCAGCGCTGCCCACGAAGTCCTGCTTTAAGCCAATAGAGTGTATTTTTAGCGAGCCCCCTATGACTCCACTGCAAATAGCAAGTCATTCGATGTATCTCGGTTGCATTGGTTGCTCGGACATAGGCAAAAGGGACGAGTGGACCTCTAAAAGATGTATAGGGTTGGTCATTTGTAATCTTGCCACTAGGTGGTCGAATGGAAAAACCAGCAGAGTCCACAACCTCCCACTCAACAAGGCGGTCATCTATATTTTCTTTTTTAAATCCAACTCCCCAATCGATTTGATGCTTGCCATTGATATGCTTTCCTTTGAGCTTTGCGCTGATGATTTGAGCAACGTAATTGTTTCGCCCATGGGTGAGCTGTGAACCAACACCCTCAGTGAATGTAACTTCCCCCAAGTCATCACCACCAATGGATGTATTGGGCTCTCCAAGTCGGTATTGAGCCAAAATATCAAAATGTTCTTTTTCAACAGATTGATAGTTTGACAAAATCAGTCGATAGCTGTTGTTGTTGTTCGGAATCCAAGTCGTTTTTAATGCCCCTGTGAAGGCATTGTAATTGTCACTTTCGATTCCATCATAATAGACGACCAACGATTTTGGTTGTTCTATTGTACCAAAATTTGTTTGCCGAAGAATGGGTTCGTATCGATATTTATTAATAGAAAAAGCGCCGAGTGCGTTAAAAAACAACTTGTCGGAACGATAATAGGTTGCAAAGGTTTGAAAATCTGTAAAACTAGGATTAAAATTGGTCTCTGTTTCTTTCTGATCGACAAGCAAAGCATTATCTCTATGACGAAAACCACTGATCACATTCCATTTTTGATTTCCAAGGACCAAACTCAAATTCATTCCTAATCGACTCAATGACAATTGCGTTTGATTTTCTAAAAAGCTCTTGTAAGTGATGTCAAGAACAGACGACATTTTGTCTCCATAAGATGCTTCAAATCCACCAGCAGAAAATTGTACTTGTTGAATCATGTCTGGGTTTAGAAAACTCAAACCCTCTTGTTGCCCAGATCGAATTAATTGAGGTCGATAGACTTCGATTTCGTTCACATATACTAAATTTTCGTCATAGTTACCCCCACGAACAGCATACTGCGTACTCAATTCATTATTTGAGTTGACTCCTGGCAGACTTACCAGCAGGTTTTCTACTCCTGCGTTTGCACCTGAGATATTGCGAATGGTTTCTGGTGTCAAAGCAGTCATTCCTTTGACCACTCGCTCTCTATTGGCCTGTACAATTACCTCAGCAATTTGTTCTTCCGACTCCTTGATCACAGGGTTAAACTCATAGACTTCACCAGGCAATAGTTGCAGTTTTACAACACTATTTTCATAGCCAATATGTTGAAAGACAATTTGGATATTCTTGTTTGATTGCACTTGCAAAGAATAAAAGCCATTTTCATTGGAAGTTGTGCCACCAATTTCAGAAACGACAGTTGCATTTTGAATCGGTTGTTGACGATCATCTGTAATAATGCCACGCACAGTTGCTTGTTGGGCAATCGAATTCCCATAGAAAAAGATGGATAAAAGGGCAAAGAATATATTTTTCACTTTCTAAAGAATTCCAATTGATGGGTCGATTCGTTTCCTCCATTGTCGATAACGTTAATTTCAAGTAAATGTTTTGCACCTTCCAAAGTAAAGTACTCATCAAAGTTGAATGTGAGCTCTTTTTTCTTGGGTTCATACTCAAATAAAGCCCACTTTCCATCAATCGTTGCATGATATGAACTGATTCCTGTTTCCTTGTCATCGATAGTAAATCGCAAGGTTTTAAAATTGGATAGCCATCGCTGATCATATTTCTGCGCTGGCTTGATATATGGTGGAATTGTATCTTGAGCAACAGAGTAGATTCCTGTTTTTTTGGTTTTTGCAATAAACTGATTGTCACGAATGGTGTTGCTCACAAACCTGATTTTCCCATTTTTAGATTTGACACCCAAATAGTGTCCATTAATAGAGTCGGGGGCGTTGATTTTGATTTGAAAATCTCTTCGTATCGCTACGTGATCTGCCTCGACTTTCAGTTCATTATCCTCAAACCCAAGCTCAAATCGGCTGGTATCATACACCCCATTTTTTGGAATATATATTTCAGCACCATCATAAAGGAACAAGTAATCTCTGTTTTTTTCAATTTCTTTCCCCTCTGGGCGTTTCTTTTGTAGTACTGCAACCTCTTGATCTTTCCCAACGATTGGCACCAGAAGGTAGCGATTGTTGTGATTGGCATCCTCAACTTTGATTTGGTAGGCATAGTTCTTTTGCACCTCAACTTCTATATATCCATCCTCAACATGATTGAAAAATTCCAACTCATTTGAGGAAGACCGAAAAAGTTTTTGCACACGCTGCCGCGTGCGACTATACCTTTCATAATCAATAAGTGTTGGGAGATATTCAGAGTCTGAAAAGCGAATTTTTGAAAACTGTAAACCTTTGATTTGTATGCCATTCAATTTTGCAGTGATGCCATAAACACCATTTTTATTAAATGTATTGTCATGTCGATCATAGGTTATAATCCCCAATCCAATTTTTCCAATGGCCTCAATTTTTTCAGCAACATAGATGCTATCATTCACTTTTCGAAATGGGATTTGAATTTCTTGTTGCGATGCATTTATAATCGCATGTTCACCAACTGGATAGGCGAATAAAGCTTTGATTTCAGGTCTAATAGAGTCTTTTATATTGTAGTAGGAGAGCAGAGGGTTAATTGGTTTTTGGGTATTTGTTTCGCGAAGTTCAAAATGAAGATGAGGGCCAAATGATCCTCCAGTATTTCCTGAATATCCGATGATCTGATTTTTCGAAACTGGTAGTTCTTCTCGATTTAAAAAAAGTTCAACTTCAAAAGATTCGGTATTGTATTGTTTCTCTCTCACCTTCTTAACAACAGCAGAGGAGAATTTTTTTAAATGTGCATAAACAGATGTATTTCCATCGAAATGATTGATGTAGATAGCCTTGCCATACCCATATGTTGAGACCTTAATACGTGACACATAGCCATCGGAAACCGCCTTGATTGGAAAACCTTCGCGCCCTTGTGTTTTGATGTCAATTCCTGCATGTATGTTCGAACTTCTCAGCTCACCAAAAGTACCAGACAGAAATATCGGAATGTCGATGGGAAGGGCGTAATCTTGTTGTTCATTGTTTTGGGCACAAAGTAGATGTGAAATCAAAAATAAGACCAGTACTATAGATCCTCGCATGATGTAAAAATAAGAGATTACAACAAAAAGTAAAAGTCTGTTTTGCTTGCTTTGATTGGTCTAATCTTTTACCTTTGAGTAGTACAAACAAAATTTGATGCAAAGCACGACCCAAATTGTTGATTCCATTGCCAAACGATTGCAAGTTGTGGTTGCGCAAATGAAGAATTTGCAGGACGAAAACAAAACTTTGCATGAGAGACTTGATGTTTCCAAACAAGAGTTGGAACAAAAAAGCAATACGATTCGTGATTTACGAATGAAATTGGAGGCTGCAAAAACAGCCAAATCGATAAAAGGCGTTGGCCAAAACAGCACCAAAGCCAAAACACAAATTGATAAACTCATCGCTGAAATTGATGCTTGTTTAGAATTTTTATCACTATCCTAAAAAATGCAAAAAATTAAAATTTCAATTGGGGATCGAGTGTACCCACTCAGTGTGACAGAGGGGCAAGAGGCATTTTTGAGAGATTCAGCCAAGCAAATCGAGAAAATGATGAAGCATTATGAGCAAAATTATGCTGTACAAGACAAGCAAGATGTGTTAGCTATGTGTGCTTTGCAGCTTGCTCTTCAGCTTCGTCAAGAAGGAGAAAAAAGTAGTGAAAGTACTGATGAAATGGAAAAAAAATTACGTACTATTGAAGAGATGTTATCTGCAATAACATAGCTACATACGATCATTGATTACAATACATAGCCTGCATTGGTTTTATTTTTGATAAACTCAACACTAATTCAATTATAAGAGGTGAGTTTAAGTTGCAAAAGCAAGCCGCTTTCGAGTGGATCCTTGAACAATTTGGTAGCCTCAAACCTGTTATTTCAGAGTTTATACAAAACTCTTCTAGTGTGGGCTTTTTTTAATAGTTGGTCGGAATTTTATTTTTCTCAAACATCATGTGAATCCATAAGATCAACACACCAAAGCCAACTGCTGTAACAATGAGAACTGAATTCAAAAGCCCCTCCGTTCCAAAAGACAACTTGACCAGTATTGTGGAAATCACAAACCCTGAGTTGCGTATCACCTTGTTAAACTTGTCTGTGTGCGTGAACGAAAACAACAGCAGTAGTACATCAACAAGGATGAGAACAGTGAAGAACTCGTCAAAAAATAGGTTGTTGATATTGGCCAAGTCAGTCACTTCGGAAGGGTTTAGAAAAGTGATGTACGCCCAATTTCCAAAGGCATAAAGGGCCATCACAAAAAACAATGGCACCAAGAACAAAGCAATCCTCTTTTTAATTTGGATAAAATGTATTATTTCAGGTCTTGTTTCAGTGTATTTTAGCAGTTTTCGTACGCGATATTTATTCATTTTATAGAACAGATGAATCAAAATAAAGAGAATGATTGTTCCCAACAAATCGTAAGTAAATTGGAGGTCTTCTTTGATGCTAAACCAATTATCACTCAGTTCAAGTTGTGATAAATCTTTATACAATCTTCGAATGACAATAAGCATGATGATTTCATATTGCTTTCCGATATAAATCGTCATTGATTTTGGTAAATAATAAATCAATAGATAAACCTCATAGAGAAGAATAAAGGAAAAAGGAGTGTAAATTGCAGCAATGGGGCTTGAGAAAAAGCTAGTACCTTCATATTGACTTCCAAAGACACCAAATTGGTTGAGAAAAATTAAAATCAGGTGAACAACAAAGCTGAAAATTGCAATATTGATGATGATTTTTTCACTCATCTTTTTTGATTTTTCGGAAAAAAGGGATTCGATGAGTGCTTTCATTTTTTTAATTTTTTGAATTTAAATGTATTAATTTATATTGAATTGTGCCGAAGTGTTAATTATTTTCACAAAAATGATGATTTATTTAAAAATTAATTTTTGTCCTGCACAATCTCTTTATTATATTTCAATAAATTTAAACTATGGCTTCATTAGATCCCTTTGATGGCGTACTCGGATCGAGACTTGCAAAGCATTTGTTGCGCAGGTCTACTTTTAATATCTCTCAACAGAGAATTGATGAGTTTAAGTTATATACTGTTGATCAAGCGATTGGAGTATTATTAGCTCCTTCTCAAAAAAATCTAAACCAACCAATTCACTACATTAATGGGGCCTTAACCCAACCAAGGCCTTGGATCAATGATGATCCTGACTATGGAGCTGTCAATGAAAATAACAGTTCGGGTGGTCAGAGACTAAACAATTTTCTAGATGGGTGGTGGATGGATGAGGCAAGAAGGGATACTTCTTTGCGCTCAAAAATGACTTATTTTTTGTTCACCAACCTAACAGCACCTCAAAAAGACAATGGTAAAAGTTCCTATTACTATGATTATTTGATGCTGCTTGAACATTTCTGCCTTTCAGATTGGAAAGAGCTGATTTTCCAAGTTTCTATCAACCCTAGAATGCTTGAATTTCTAAACAATGACCTCAATACCAAAGGTTTAGTTAACGAAAACTATGCCCGGGAGCTTCTTGAGCTTTACACCATAGGGGTAGGCAAACCCATATATATAGATGACATGGGTAATGTTGCCTTTGAAGGCAATTCTTTAAACTATTCTGAAACAATTGATATCCCTGAAGTGGCTCGAATTTTGACAGGGTGGCGGTTTGATAAAACCAATCGTTCTGGTATGCCATTAAATGGAACCGCAAATGGTAATTTGCCCACTGGATATGCTTTGCCTGAGGAACATGATTTTGATGCAAAACAATTGAGTGCGTATTTCGATGATTATCAAATTGCTGCTTTCGATATCACAGGTAAAAGTGAAAGTCAGAAAAAAGCCCAAATGGAATCTGAGTTAAGAGGTTTGATTGACAAAATCTTGGAACAAGATGAAACAGCAAAGTATATCTGTAGAAAACTCTACCGATTTTTTGTTTCTAGAAATATTTCAGAACAGATTGAAAATGATATAATTGTTCCATTAGCAGCAACATTTAGAGCCAACTACAACCTGACAGCGGTGATTACGCAACTCTTAAAGAGTCAGCATTTTTATGATGCCGATGACTCAGATTCGTCAGATGAAATTATAGGGGGATTAATCAAATCACCACTTGAGCTATTACTGCAAACCATTACACTGCTCAACTTTCCTGTTCCAGACCCCATTACTCATGGCGAGCTCCACTACAGAGTGTTTTATGAGAATACGATCATCAAAAAATTCTTAGATATCAGTGCGCAGCCAATTTTTGGAGATGAAAATACTCCACCTGCTGGTTTTCCTGCCCATTATTCTTCCCCCAATTTCGATAAAAGCTGGTTTAACTCCTCTACCATTATCCCTAGGTATAACATTTGTAAAATTGTTTTCTTCAAAGGAAATTTTGGGTTCAACCCAGGTGACTTTATTGAAGAAGTAGTGCCAAATCCCTCAGACCCTGAGGAAATAGTAAATGTGCTCACTGATATGATGTTTCCTGAGACACCATCCCAAGAGAGAAAACAATATTTTATCGATACGTTTTTATTCGATGGTGGAAGTCTTTTGCAAGAGGGTAATTCCAAATATTATTATTGGAGTGATCTGTGGTCAAAATACCAGGGTGGAGAAAAAACAAGAACAGTGAATGACATTCTTGAATCCTTAATTGAAGCCTTAATCTGGTCACAAGAATATCAAACAACCTAAGTAATCGTTATGAAAAGAAGAAAATTTATTCAACTCTCCTCAACTGGTTCCTTGGCTGGATTCATGTTGAATGGTCATATGGTCAATGCCTTTACACGAACAAAACTTCTTGATAATGTCTCCGAAGATGTCATTCGGGATCGATGTATTGTGATGATTCAGCTCAGTGGTGGGAATGATGGTTTGAATTCGATTATACCCAAAAATCAATATGATAAATATGCAAGTATTCGACCAACGATTCGCATTAAAGAAACAGGATTAAAAAAAGGAATTGAACTTGATTCCTCTTTGGGCGTGCAAGACCAAACACTTTTACACCCCAATTTATTAGCCTTCAAAGAGCTATGGGACGAAGGAAAGCTAAATATCGTTCATGGGGTGGGATACCCTCAACTCAACAAATCTCACTTTAGTGGCAGGGCCTTGATGTCGAGAGGGGGTGATGGAACAGACGACAATAGCAATAAACCTGATGGCTGGATGGCGAGGTATTTAAATTCTGCTTTTGATCACACAACATATGACGACCCATTGGGAATACAGCTCGGAAATAAAAAACCTGCAGACGAATTTCATTCGGATGCTGAACATAAAGTCGATATCAATTTGTCCGGACAGGATACTGCTGGATTCTACTCTCAGTTGTCCAACATCGGAAACCCGCTGGCCGATTATGGAGATGAATCTTCAGAATATATTGATAACATTAATTTTATCAATGGAATGGAGGTGACTGCAACCAACTATGCTTCAAGAATTAGCGCTGTTTTCAATGCAGGTACAAATAATGTTAGCTACCCTCCATATGACCTTGCTGACCAACTCAAAACAGTGGCAAAAATGCTTTCTGGAGGT
Organism: uncultured Bacteroidota bacterium; assembly: GCA_902619855.1. Taxonomy (GTDB): domain Bacteria; phylum Bacteroidota; class Bacteroidia; order Flavobacteriales; family Flavobacteriaceae; genus UBA724. The sequence continues at coordinate 13,074 of CACNGE010000012.1, read as the reverse complement.
TCAAAAACAAAAATCTTTTTGTTGCGTATAGATGGCTTTGACAACCATGCAAATCAGGTTGCTAGCCAAACCGATAGCCACTTGGGTAAGCACGCCGACTTGCTTTTGGAGCTCAGCGAGTCCATCAAAGCATTTCAGGATGATTTAGAGTCTTTGGGAATCGATCAAAATGTGGTCACCACTACGTTTACAGAATTTGGAAGAAAACCCATACAGAACGATAATAAAGGAACAGACCACGGAAACCTCGGTCCAATGTTTGTCATTGGAACTGGTGTTGAGCCAGGATTTACAGGTACTCATTTGTCTTTAGATTCTTTTACCTTGGGTGGCAATGTCAAGCATTTTGATCTCGATACACAAATGCAACATGACTATCGACAGGTATATGCTGCAATCATAGGGGACTTTCTCGGCGCATCGTCATTGAATATCGTTGAGACAGAATTTGCTACCTATGATCAGAATCGTTTAAACTTGATCTCGAGTCCAATTCTCAGCAACCCATATGAAAAGTCGACACCCAGCACTTCGCTGGTTGTTGCACCCAGTTCAGTTGTGAATGACACAATGATTCAGTTTATCAGCCCAATATGGATGCGTGGAAAACTACAAATCCATGATTTACAGGGGCGTATCGTTCAAGAACTCATCGCTGACTTTTCTTCTGGAGCAAATCAAATCCCATTGCATTTGTCCCACCTTGCAAAGGGGTTGTATGTTTTAACTGTTCTTGACGACAATAAGAAAACCATGGCTTCAACAAAGTTTAGAAAGCAGTGATTATAGTTAAGGGTCATTAGTGAATCGTTATTGGGTTAATAATTAAATGATATTCGTTAATAGGAAAACCAAAACATAAAGAAACGACAAATACCTATTAACTTTTAAAAAAATTTTTTTAAACAAAAATCCCTTTTTCGGCAACAATTTTTTTGCCAATACACCCTTTGCATAAAAATCTGTAAGCAAAACACCCAAAACCCACAAAAACATCTATAAAACTCCAAAATGGGGGGGGGGGGTTGTGTGTGTTTTGTTTTTAGCAGAAATCTCCGAACTTTATTAACAAATCACCAAAGTGATAGAAAAAGAGTAAAAACTACTTGCAACAAAAGCTAAAACGGTATTAAACAAACCGTTCGCTAGAATCTATAGCGAACAGCGATAAACAAAGGCAGGGGGAAAGTTGCGAGTTGAAAAATTCATTTTCACTTTTCCGAAGTATTTTTTTAATCTCTTGTAATCAAAGGGTGCATATTGAAATTGCAAAAACTGACCTTGATTGCTTAAAAATTGAGTTGCATTTCGAAGAATATCTTCCTTCAATTCTAAAGAAAACATGGATAAAGGCAAGGATGAAATGATGTGGTCTGCCTTTTCAAAATTGTGCTTTTGAAGATAATCTCCAATCTTTTCTGCACTGTCATGAATGATTACAGCCCTGTCATCTTGCGTTGTGTCTTTGAGCTTTTTGCAAAACGTTTCATTGGTTTCAAAAACCAAAAGTTTGCATTCAGGATTGATCAACTTTAAAATTTCAAGAGTAAAGACACCTTGCCCACCCCCGAGCTCGACAATGACCTTGGCATTGGAATAGTCAAGGCTTCCAAACAAATATTTTCCAAACGATTTGCTGCTAGAAGAAACAGCTCCAACACTTTTGTTTTTGAGGAACTCACTCAAATATGACATACAGCCTTATTTTTCGAGATCGAATTTAATTAAATTAATTGAGCAAACTTCAAATGTGTGACATTTAAAAAATCCTCAAAAATAAAATTTTGCTTTTGAGGATTCTTGTCGTCAAGATTTAACGACTTTCATGCTAGTTGATAAGCATTTTTTTGACGAAGCTATTTGTAGAACTTTCGTTCTTAACTTTAAGTAAATATAGCCCCTTGGTTAAACTAAAATTCACCTTTTGATTTCTTCTCAAATGGTTTTACAATTACTGACTGATCCAGGGGTAGTTTTGCCATCAAAATAACGCCAATTCAGCCTGAATAAATCATATTGAGAAGGATAATAAAGTGAAATCGAACTATTTTGAACAAAGTTTAAATTCCTGACAACAAATTTCCAAGACCATCTTTAAACTGAAAGCCCTCCATCGTTCTGTATTTATTTAGCTTTTTGTTTGCCTCCAGTCCCCACAACAAAAATTCCATCATAAAAAACAGCTCATTGGCCGGACAATCTGATTGATGAGTTGCAACTAGTTTTTTCAAGTTAGGGACACCCATTAAGGTATCTTGATAGACATTGTCTGTTAAACTGTCTTCCAAAAACAATTCGTTATCCCCATAAAACCAACCCAGTAGTTTGTCATAAGGACCGGCAACATCTTGCTTTTCAAGTTTTTTGATCTCAGGAAAATGTATAGGAAATAAGGTTTTAACAGCTTGATTGATCAGGTGAAATGAAATCTGTTCGGCACCTTCTTGTTCACCTTCATAAACCAATTCCACTTTCCCATTAATGGCAGGGATAATCCCTAAAAAGTCAGACATTCTAATGCATGTGTTTTTTTCACCAGACATCAGTATACGTCGTTCAGCAGTACTCATAAGGTTTTCAAAAGCAGTGATACTCATTCGTGCACTCACGCCACTTTTGAAATCTACATATTCACTTTTTCTAGCTTCAAAGCCTATTTGCTCCAAAATGTCACGTGCCAACTCAGGAACGTGAATGGCATTTTGCAGTTCCTTATTTGTATGTGTCTCTTGTTGGGTTATGGCCTTAGCTGTTTCCAAGTTATGTGGATAGTGCGTTAAAATTTGGGAACCAATACGATCTTTCAGTGGGGTAACAATACTTCCACGATTGGTATAATCCTCAGGGTTGGCTGTAAAGACAAACTGGGTTTCAATTGGCAATCGGAGTTTAAACCCTCGAATTTGAATTTCTTTTTCCTGCAATATAGAGAAAAGCGCTACTTGTATTCTTGCTTGTAAGTCAGGCAGCTCATTGAGTACAAATATACATCTGTGTGCTCTTGGAATCATACCAAAATGAATCACACGCTCATCGGCATAGGAAAGCTTGAGGTTGGCTGCTTTGATGGGATCAACGTCACCAATCAAATCGGCTACACTTACGTCTGGGGTTGCTAGTTTTTCAAAAAAACGATCATCACGATGTAGCCAAGTGATGGGGGTATCATCTCTTTTTTCAGCAATTCGTACCTTAGCAAAATTACTGATTGGCGCTAGGGGGTCGTCGTTGATTTCAGAGCCTTCGACTACAGGTACCCACTCGTCCAACAATTGCGTGAGCTGTCGTGCCAGTCTTGTTTTGGCCTGTCCTCTTAAGCCAAGTAAGTTGATGCTATGCCCAGAAAGCAATGCACGTTCTACGTCGGGAATCACTGTATTTTCATAGCCCAAAAGCCCTTCAAATGTTGGCTTGCCACTGTGTAATCGTGCCCTAAGATTTTGTGCCAATTCTTGTTGAATGGATAGGGGTTTGTAATTCGATTTTTTTAGTGCGCCTAGTGTCTTACTCTTTTTCATTTTATTCCAATCTTTTTTTTCTGTTTTTTTCGTAATCTTCAAAAATCATTTCACCTAAGCCCTTAAGCCCTGTAAAGAATGCCTTTCCTTTATTGGTTTCTGTAAATTTTCGGATAAACTCTTTAAGATAGGGGTCTTGTGCAATCATAAATGTGGTGATGGGAATGTGAAGTTTTCGTGCTTGCCGTGCCATATTGTAACACTTATCCACAATATGGTCGTCAAGTCCCATGCTGTTTTTATAAAAGGTGCCATCGGGGTTTTTTATACAACTTGGCTTTCCATCTGTAATCATAAAAATCTGCTTATTGCTATTTTTTTTGCGTCGCAACAAATCCATAGCCAAAGTCAGTCCTGCAACAGTATTCGTATGATAAGGTCCTACTTGCAAATAGGGAATGTCTTTCAGAGCAATGGGCCAAGCATCATTTCCAAACACCAAAATATCGATTGTGTCTTTTGGGTATCGAGTGGTGATAAACTCTGCCAGTGCCATGGCAACTTTTTTGGCTGGCGTAATGCGATCTTCACCATACAAAATCATACTATGACTGATATCAATCATCAAAACAGTACTCATTTGTGTATTGTAATAACTGTCTTCCACAACAAGGTCGTCTTGATGTAATGTAAAGTCAATTCCCGCCGATCGTATTTGTGCATTTCGAAGGCTTTCGGTCATGGATATTTTATCAAGTGGATCGCCAAATTGATAGGCTTTAAATTCGCCTGTATCGTCTGCGCCTTGACCATTACTTTTGGATTTGTGGTTACCGCTTCCTGCTTTTTTGAGTTTTCCAAAAATTTGCTTCAATGAGTGTTCGCGCAAAAGTTTTTCAGTTTTAGCAGTGAGCGACATGCCAGTATCGTCTCCTGTACCATCTCCTTTTGGCTGTATATAAGCACGTTGTAAGAGATCTTCGATAAAATCATCTATGGTATATTCTTCATTGGTTAACCCATATTCCTGATCCAATTCACGCAGCCAATCAATGGCTTCATCAAAGTCACCAGAAGTGTGTGTAATCAACTCCTTAAAAATTTCAAAAAGATGCTCGAATGGCGTTTGGCCCTTGGAAACATGTCGTGTAAATGTAATCCCAGCAGTGGACAAGTTTAGTTTCATAGCTCTGTAAATGTAGTAAAATCATTCTAAAAATTTTTTGAATAAAAATTTGAAACTTAAATTATAACTTACAGTTAATGGTATAAATTCATTAAAAATGCTACACTAATTTTATTAGTTGACATGAAATATTTTTTTCAAAAACAAAAAATTATTTTTGGAATAATTTTCGGAGCAGAGGTGAGTGAAATAGAACTATTTTAGTGAAAATATGGATGTTTTTAAAACTTGTAATTTGAATTATGACTATCAAAAATGTCTTGAGCTATAGGATATAGGTCTGTACTAAATCCTGTATCCTAATTGAATGAATATAAATCCAAGTTGTAAATACTATAAAGCCATATCATTGTTACTGTTTCAATAACAATTTGTCCTTGATCTCATTTTTCATCTGTAAATTTTGACTTGATTTTGGGCCAACCTTACTAACATCATCTAACAATTCATTTTCAAGATTTATTTAAAATTTTAGACCCTACATTTAAGTACATTTTATTCAGTTACTAGCTTAACTAAATGTGATTGATATCAAATTATTGTGATTGAAAAATAAATATTATTGTCCTGCAGTAACACGAACCAAATTTCACCTATTATAAAGTTTAAATTCCTTGTAATTAATTGAAAATATTATATTTGATTTTGAACATGTAATTTCATCCTTTAATATAGTTTATTTTATAAAGTTTTGTTTTTTAGAAAATTAATCATTCTACTATTAACCCTTACTACCAACTTCTGTTTGGGTCAGCTTCATGATAAGCTTATCCCATTTATACACAATATTCCTTTTTCAGATTTCAAATCAGAAGATGTCAATCAAATCGATAAAAACGAATCTGGGATATTCTTCATGGCCACTCACTCTGGCCTAGTGGAAACAGATGGAAAGAATCACATCAAATATAATTTTGGCAAGCAGACAGATTTAGAAGATATATATGTTCAGAGTGACTCCCTGATTTACTCCTGCGGATATGGAGGTTTTGGGAAATGGATTCGATCTGATTATGGAGAATATAACTATCATTCGATCTACTACAAAGAACCATCCTCTGATGACTATACGCAACCAATTTTTTCAAATATTTTGCCATACGAAGATAAAATTGTGTTTCATGCCCACAACCAATTGTATTTTTATGACCCCTCTGATAATTCATACAAAATTGAGAACGCACCAGATTTTTTGTGGAAATTGTTTCTTGTTAATGACAAGTTATTTGCTGGAAACTACAGTGGTGACATCTTTAGATACGAAAACCAAGCCTTCACTCAAGTATTATCTCTAGGCTTAAATAGTACGAGTGTAGTCTTCTTTGATTCGTTTAAAGAAAAAGATAAATTGTTGATCACCGAAAACGGTAAATTATTAACCATTCAAGATTCTGGTCGCCTAGTAAATGAAAAAACATTAAAAAATATAAAAGTTAAATCTGCTGTAATTCTTGATTCAAATCAGGTTTTAATTGGAACTGAAAGGAATGGCATTATTATTTTAGACGATCAATTTGAATTTCTTGACATGATTTCAAAAGAAAAAGGTTTGTCAAGTAATTCAATAAAATCCTTATTTATTGATTCGAAAAATATTTGGGTAACAACTGATTTAGGTATAGATATTGTTATAGAATCCATTGCATCTGTTTTGCCTGTAACAGGCTTTTTGGGTTCTAGTAATGACTACCACTTAGCTGGTAAAACTTTATTAAAAGCGACTGATGCAGGTCTCTATGAAATGGACCTAACGGTTGCAAGTTCTAATTTTTCATTGATTCCAGGGAGTGAGGGAGTAAATTGGGACATAGAGCAAGTTGATGATTATATTTTTATTGGACACGAAAAAGGAATATATACTTATCAAAATGGTAGATTTAAAGCATTTCATCTAACATCTGGTGTTTGGAATTTTAGACAACACCCTAGAGATAAAAATGTAATATTTTGCGGAACCTACAATGGGATATTAATATTAAAAAGAAAAGAAAAAAAGTGGTATTTCAATAAACGTCTGGATGGTTTTTGGGATTCTTCAAGATTCATGGAATTTGACAAATCTCACCTATGGGTTTGCCATCCTGCAAAAGGGTTTTTCTTGATGTCGCTTTCTGAGAGTTTTGAGGAAATCGAATCATTTTCGTTTTATGACCAACTCAAGGGTGACAAAAATAATTCTTATAGCTACTTCTTCAAGATCAATGAAGAATTAGTTTTTTATAATTCGGAGTCTTTTTTTAAGTATGAATACTCCGATAAACTTTTTTATGAATCAAAAAAATACAATTCAATATTTTCCAAGTTAGAGAATTTTGAGTCTTTTGTTACGCTTGATGATGACATCCTCTTTTCTGCTTCTGGACGTTTAGGAATACTCAATGATTCAAACTCTACGCCGACAATTAATTTATCATCTTTTGGCAGCAAATTAATCGATTCAAAAGGAGACTTTTCAAAACTGTCTAAGATTAGAGACAAATATTATATTGTTAATACAAATAACAAAACACTAGTTTATGAAATTGAAAAAGAGAATGAAAAACAAAGTTTAAACAACACTAAAGAGGTCCCTAAACCCATTGTAAATAGAATATATAATAAGGGCATGTCTGATATGAAACTTCTTGATTGGAATCATAGTGGTCAACAGAAAATTTCATTTGAATCCAACACAATTGAGTTTGATTTTTTTATTCCGGATTATATTTATAATCCACATCATGTTGTAGAATGGAAGATACAAGGGGACAGTATTTGGAATATTTTGCCTGAACAAAACAAATTAACTCTTTCTAGTTTAAGTACTGATAGATATAATATCGAAATACGGACGAATGATTTGCAAGGGAATCATTCTGAGATGCTGACTTATTCATTTGTAGTTTTACCAGTTTGGTATTTCTCTAGTGCGGCTATTGTTGTATATCTAATACTAATCGCACTTGGGTTTTATATTTTAGGTTATGTTTACAACATAAATGCCGAAAAGAAATTTCTTGAAATTAAGCGTGAAAAATTAAAATTAGAAGTTGAGAAAAAAAGTAATGAATTGGCTTTTCAGGCATACACTAATATTCAAAAAAACAAGCTTTTATCAACGTTAAGAGAATATATTTTTAGTTCAAATAATACAAATAACAAAGATGGGCTTCCCCTAAAAGTTCGTGAAATTGTTAATAAAATTGAGCGACAGTTTAAAGAATCCAATGACTGGGTAAAATTTGATTATCACTTTAAAAAATCAAATCCAGATTTTTTTAATAAACTTAACAAGTTGCATCCCAAGCTTAGCGTTAACGATAAACGTATTTGTGCGTTTATCAAAATGCAAATGCCCACAAAGCAAATGGCAGAATTTTTAGGCATTAATGTTAAGAGTTTGGAAATGACTCGTTACCGCTTACGAAAAAAACTTGAATTAAAAGACAGATCAGACTTAAATCAATACCTAAACAGTATTTAAATTTGTAGGGTTTTTGTAGGGTTCTTTATATTTGTGTAGTACCTAATTAGGGGGCTGTTTTTTTAGCAACCTCATATTTTTTTTCATATTTGATAACATAAAACATAAATTATGAAAAAAATTATACTTTTTGTATCACTAATTTCTTTTATTTCTAATGCTCAAATTACTTTGGATTTTGAATCAGCTGTAAGTACTGATACACACAGTGGAGCTAGTTTCGAAATTGTTGCTAATCCTGATGATAATTCAGACAATGTAGGTAAGATTTCAAAAAATGGCACAGACGATTGGTCTAGAGTTGTGTTTAACCTCACCAATTATGTTGATTTTTCTACAAGTGGAACTAAAACTTTTACATTTGATTATTACAGTGATGATACACATCCGTCCATTTTTAAGCTTACAGGTTCTAAATGTGGTTCAGGCGATGTAGAGGTTGATTTTACCCCATCTGGAACTGGTTGGGCTCCTGTAACAATTGACCTGTCAACTAAAGTAGAAGATGATAAATACAGCGCTATTGAAATTTTCCCCAGCAAACAACAAAAAATAGTTCAAAGCTATTATATTGATGATTTGATTTACTCTGATGGAGGTCAAACATTAACATTAACTGCTACAACATCTTTTGTTATCAACGTTACAGAATCTTGTGGATGGGGTTCAGCAGATCACGCTAATGTTTCTGTTTCAAATGGAGTTGCTATTGCTTCAAATGTTTGTGGCCCTAATAATGATGGAAATAAAAGTGACTGGGCTCAAGTTTATTTTTCTTTGCCCGCAGCAGGTTTTAGCTCAATGGATTTATCTGGCGCAGACAAGGGTTTTAGATTTAAAATTAAAGGGTTAAGAGAGTCTAAAATTATGTTTAAATTACAGCCTGGAAGTCAGTGGTGGGATAATGTTGAAGTTTGGGATCTTTCTGATGGTGATCCAAATAGAAAGAAAGCAGACCTTCATTACGACAATGTAGGGTCATGGCAAACTTTTTTAGTTGACTTAAGCGACAAAACAAATACAAATTGGGATAGAATTGTGTTTTTCTTTGATCCACAAACTGAGCCAAACGCTGACCCAAGCCTTGATGTTTTTGAAATTGACGACATAGAGTTTGGAGTTTTTTCCACATTTTCATTAAAAGAAAACAACTTAACTGATTTTACAGTTTATCCAAATCCAGCAACAGATTTTGTAAATATAAACTCTGCTGATTCAATTGACAGTTATCGAATTCATGACTTAACTGGTCGGGTTGTAAAAAAATCAAGTCCATATAGTAATAATTTTAGAATTGATGTTACATCATTGAATAAAGGTGTTTATATGGTTAAATTGAATTCTGGAGATAAAACAGGTTCAATTAAGCTTGTCAAAGACAACTAGTAATATTTGTAATTTAAACCCATCCTCACGGGTGGGTTTTTTTTTGTATTTTTTTGCATTTAATTACTCGATGAAAAACAAATTTTACCTTTTAAGCTTCATACTGTCCCTACTTAGTTTTCACTCCATATTTGCACAGGGCCACTTGATTTCTGGAACTATTGTAGATGAGAGTGGCACATCACTACCAGGTGTAACTGTCGTGGAGGAAAACACAACCAACGGAGTTGTTTCTGATCTTGACGGAAACTATGTTTTAACTACAAGTTCTTCAGAAAGTTCTCTTGTTTTCTCTTACTTAGGATTTGAAACACAAATAATTACGATTAATGGTCGTCGCTATTTAGATATTATCCTAAATGAAAATGTCGAAAGTCTTGAGGAAGTTCAAGTCGTTGCCTTTCAAAAGCAAAAGAAAAGCAGTGTCATTGGTTCGATTAATACAATTAAACCTTCAGAGCTCAAACAACCTAGTTCAAATTTAACAGCTTCATTTGCAGGGCGTCTGGCTGGAGTTATTTCATATCAACGATCGGGTGAACCAGGAGCAGACAATGCAGAATTTTTTATACGCGGAATTACCTCATTTGGCACGTCCAACAACCCTCTCATTCTTATAGACGGTCTCGAAGTAAGTTCATATGATCTCGCTCGTATCGAGCCTGACAATATTGCTAGTTTTTCGATCATGAAAGATGCCACTGCAACATCCTTATACGGAGCGAGGGGTGCGAATGGCGTGATACTTGTAACTACCAAAGAAGGTGTTAAAGGGAAGGCAAAGGTTTCTTTACGATATGAAGTTGCCCAATCCGCTCCCTCACAAACCCCTGACTTTTTAGATGGAGTTGATTATATGGAATTGTATAATCGCGCATTACGGCTGCGAGATCCCTCGGCGCCTTTAGCTTTTAGTAAAAACAAAATTGAATCTACACGAAACGGACTTAATCCTGAAATCTATCCAAACATCAATTGGTATGATGAATTATTTAAAGACTACACTTTAAATAGAAAATTAAATTTAAACGTAAACGGTGGTGGTGATGTTGCACAATATTACCTATCCGCATCTCACAACAATGACACTGGACTTCTGAAAGTAGATCCCTTAAACAACTTTAACAATAACATCGATATTAATCTATCCAATCTTCGGGCCAATATCAATATCAATTTGACTAAAACAACCGAGATTGCTGTTAAGTTCAATTCATTATTTGAGCGTTACAATGGGCCGATCTCTGATGCTGGTGGTATTTTTGGGATGGTTGCACAGGCAAGTCCTGTCAACTTTCCAAAATTCTACACTTTTGATGAAGAATCAAATCAAAAGTTTAATCATACTTTATTTGGCAATAAGGGGAACGGCGGTTTTGTCAACCCGTATGCGGAAATGGTTCGAGGGTACAATAATCGATTTACCTCAACAATCTTATCTCAAGTCCAAATCGAACAAGATTTAAGCTTTATTACAGAAGGACTATCCCTACGTGCACTGGCCGCCATAAAAAGCTATTCGTCAACTGAAAACAGAAGGAGTTTTACTCCATTTTATTATGGTGTCACAGAAACACAAACGGATACTGGGATTGAAAATAAACTTTATCAGATTCAAGAAGGAACGGAATATTTAAACGAGAATCAGACAAATAACTATGTAAACAGCAATTACTATTATGAGTTTGTTTCTCAATATGATCGTTTGTTTACTGACAAACACCAAGTTGGCGGATTAATTGTTTTTAATTTTAGTGAGTCCTTAAATACCATTTCGGGGGGGTCTGCTCTTTCAAATTTGCCGTCTAGAAACATGGGGGTTTCTGGAAGGGCAACTTATGGTTATGACGATCGATATTTTGTAGAGGCAAACTTTGGTTACAATGGATCTGAAAAGTTTGCAGAGAACAATCGATATGGCTTCTTCCCTTCTGCTGGCGTGGGGTGGATCGTTTCTAACGAAACTTTTTTCTCGAAGATCTTTCAGTCGATTTCATTGCTTAAACTAAAGTATACTTATGGACTTGTCGGAAATGACAATATTGCCGCAGCCAGTGATCGATTTTTTTATTTGTCAGACGTGAATCTAAATGACGGGGGACGCGGATATGCCTGGGGTGAGGACTATGGAAATTATTATAATGGCTATAATATCAATCGCTACTCTAACCCCAACGTGACTTGGGAAGTTGCTAAAAAAACCAATTACGGACTCGAATTGGAGTTGTTGAATTCGCTGATGATTCAGGTGGATTATTTTACTGAAAACCGAGAAAAAATTTATGAATCTCGGCCAGTTTTTCCAGAAACAGCTGGGCTCACTACAGTTATTAGCAGCAATACTGGTAAAGTCAAATCTCATGGTGTTGATGTTGCTGTGGATTACAACAAATCGTTTTCGAATGGATTTTTTATTACAGGAAGAGGAACCTTTACTTATGCAACAAACGAGGTTGTCGTTCGAAACGAACCCCAATACCAGTACGATTATTTAAGTGCTGTTGGTTATCATACCAACCAGCCTCGAGGTTATATAGCAGAACGATTATTTGTTGATCAGGCAGATATTGACAGTTCGCCAGAGCAATTTAATGGTTTGTCTGGAAATCAAAACACTTATCTTCCTGGAGATATCAAATACAAAGATGTCAATGAAGATGGTAAAATAAATGAATTAGATCGCGTTCCTATTGGTGATCCATTTGTTCCAGAAATAATCTATGGATTTGGCGCTTCAATTGGATACAAGGGAATTGATTTCTCTTTCTTTTTTCAGGGGGCTTCTAAAACTTCTTTCTTTATCAATCCCAATGATATTGCTCCCTTTATTAATGAACGCAATGCATTGAGTGTGGTTATCGATAATAACTGGACAGAGAATAATCCTGATCCCTATGCCTTCTGGCCTAGATTATCTACTGAAATCGTCGACAACAACAATCATGATTCAACTTGGTGGCTTGCTAGTGGTTCATTTATTCGGCTAAAGAATATCGAATTGGGGTATACAATTCCAGAATCTATATTCAAAACCAACTCTGTCAACACAAGGTTGTATTTGAGTGGTCTGAACTTACTTAATATAAGTTCTTTTGAATTATGGGATAGCGAGATGGGGGGAAACGGACTAGGATATCCGCCTCAACGTGTTATTAATGTTGGATTACAGCTAAACTTTTAATTATGAAGAATTTATGTAAACCTATTTTCGGATTAGCGATTATTTTCAGTTTTTTAGGTTGTAATGATTATTTGGATATCGTGCCAGACCGAACACAAGAAGTGTCCTTGATGTTTGAACGTAAGGATGCGGCTTACACAGCGCTTGTAACTTGCTATAGTTATCTTCCGCAAAACGATGATTTATATGGAACTTTTGCATTGGCTAGTGATGAAATCACGACGCCCTTCGCAAAAGAGCCAAACTCAATCAAACTGATGAAGGGAGAACAAAATGCAGATGATCCCATCATGAACTATTGGAGTGGCTATGGTGGCGGTAAATATCAAGGGTCATTATGGGACGGCATCCGCAGTTGCAACTTATTAATCGATAACATCAATAGTGTTGTTGATATGGA
>CACNGE010000011.1:7500-42886 GCA_902619855.1 uncultured Bacteroidota bacterium | reverse complement strand
CAATTGAAATCTAAAAAATCATTTACTAAAATCTTTGGGTCAGTTAAAGCAAGTGCTTGCTCTTCGGAAAAGCTGCATGCAACGATCATTGGAACTGCTGATGTGACCTATGTAGGTGAACCCAAAGAAGTAGATGTCACGACTTGGTTTGGAGATAAAAAACATCAGTACTCAGTTGGTCATTCGTCTATGGATTCGAATGAGTAGAAACGCTCCCATAAGAAAAAATGATAGAAAAAATAAAACTGAATTTCGCATTGAACCAGTGACTTGATCGATTGTGCCAAAAAGCAGCATCCCTATGACAATACCAGTCATTTGTGACGTACTGTAAAAGCTAAAGAATGATGCTGTATCATCTGTTTTTGGGATAAATTTTGAATATGTAGATCGAGCCAAAGATTGTATACCACCCATAGACAAACCAACAAATCCAGCTGCAATGTAAAATTGGATGGGCGATCGAACGAAGAATGCATACAGGCATAGACTTACCCAAATGAAATTCAAGGTGATTAAAACAGGTAGGTTTCCGAATTGTTTTGAACATCGTGCAGTTATGTTTGCACCAATAATTGCGATGAGTTGAATGATCGTGATACTCACAATCAGTCCGATTTGCTTTTCACTAGAGCTCCCCCAGTTGACCTCCTGTTCGCCAAAATAGGCTGCAATCAACATCACTGTTTGAACTGCCATACTAAAAACAAAGAAAGCACCGATGTAGCTTTTTAAAATTGGATGATTTGAAAAAGTTTTCCAAACAGCACGAAGTTCGCGATATCCATTGAAAATAACTTTGTTCGTCAATGGATTTTTTGAGATGTTTTTTGGCAAAAATCTGAAGGCAATTTGACTGAATGCAATCCACCAAATGCCTACAGAAATAAATGAATATTTCATCGCTTTGACAGATGCTTCTGAAGCTGTGCCCTCAATACCATATATACTAGGATTGAGCACCATACTCAGATTCAGAACCAACAACAAAACACTGCCCACATAACCAAGAGAATAACCCAAGGCGCTGGCTTTGTCCATCTGTTCTGGGTGAGCAACATCTGGCAGATAAGAGTTGTAAAAAACCCAACTCAACCATGCCCCTACAGAGGCAAAAAAAATAGCAAATCAAACCAAAGTAAATATTGTCCAAGTTGAACCAATACAAGCCAACACAGGATAATGCTCCCACATAAGTGTAAAACTTCATAAATGATTTTTTATTCCCAACATAATCTGCTATCCCAGAAAGAATGGGAGATAAAATAGCAACAACTGTAAATGCAGCTGCAGTCGTATAGCTAATGAGTGCAGTGTTTTTTAATGACTGACCAAAGATTTCAATGTATAAATTGTCAGCAAACAACGACCCATAGTAAATCGGAAATATGGTTGAAGTGATTACTAAAAAATAAACTGAATTTGCCCAATCGTATGATGCCCAGGCGCGAATGAGTGTATTACTCCCTTTTTGTAAATTCAACATTGTTAGTTTAGATTACCAAAATAGTGAAAATAATGTGTTTGGCTTTTTTATATTTAATAACTTTATTGAATTGCAATGAAAAAGAACAAAAAACAAAGGTCTGCAGTACATGTACCCACATCAATACGATTTGTAATTTGGCTATCGCAACGCATATCTAACGCGTTGGCTACAAAAGTGGCCTTGTATTTATTTTTCCGACCACAGCGATTCAATACACCTGTTCGAGAGCATCATATGTTTGATGCAGCAAAAAAAATAAAGTTTTCTTCCTCTTCTATTCAAAAAGAAATTCAAGTTTACAGATTGCAAGGAAAGAAACAAAAAGTCTTATTGTTACATGGTTGGAGTGGTCGAGGAACACAACTCTTTTACTTTGCAGACGAATTACAAAAAGAAAATTGTGAGGTCATCACATTTGATATGCCTGCGCATGGTCAATCGCCTGGAAACAAAACAAATGTCCTTGAACTAACATATTGTATTCAAGATCTCAATCAAAAATTTGGGCCTTTTGATGCTGCCATTGCACACTCTATGGGTGGTTTTGCCTTGTTAAGAGCAATTAAAGATGGTTTGCCTCTGCAATCAGCAGCAATCATTGGAAGTGGAGATTCGATCAAAGGGGTTTTTTATCGATTCTCACAACAACTTCATTTTTCTGAAAAAATAACAGAAAGAATGATTACTACTGTTGAAAAGCAATTTGGCACAAAACTTGAAACATATTCGTCTAGTATGAGCATAAAAGAAATCGATATTCCACTCTTGATTGTGCATGATAAAGATGACAAAGAGGCACCTTATGAATGTAGCATTACACTTCATGATTTGGCTCCAAACTCACAACTCAAATTGACTTCAGGTCTTGGGCATCATCGAATATTGAGAGACCCTAAAACTGTTCAATATATTGTTCAATTCTTATTTCAACACCCATGAGATTCATTCTATTTTTACTATTGATTTTTAGCAACATTGCATGTGCACAAAATCCCAAAACGCCCAATACGCCAGCACAAGATTTTTCTTGTAATAAGACTGCTGCAGAATGGAAAGCACAGCTCGACGATAATGCCTACTATGTATTGCGTGAGGCTGGTACTGAAAGACCCTTTTCAGGCTTATACAATAACCACTACAAGGAAGGAGTTTACAAATGTGCAGGTTGTGAAGCTCCACTTTACGTCTCAAATCATAAATATGATTCCGGAAGTGGATGGCCTGCATTCGATAGAGCAGTTGAGGGAGCTGTTTCCTACAAAAAAGACAATAAACTCGGCTATACAAGAATTGAGCTGATTTGTTCCAGTTGTGGTGGTCATTTGGGGCATCTTTTCAATGATGGCCCTCGCCGAACGACAGGACAAAGGCATTGTATCAATTCAGTTGCATTATCTTTTGTTTCCAATGAGTAAGACTCCTTTTAAAAAAACTGAAGACCAATGGAGAGAAATTCTCGATGACGAGTCTTATCGCGTTATGCGACAAAAAGGAACAGAGTATCCACAAACAGGAGAATATAATCTTCATTTTGAAAATGGCACTTATGTTTGTAAAGGCTGCAAAGAACCTCTTTTTTTAAGTGATCATAAGTTTGAAAGTAACTGTGGTTGGCCGAGTTTTTCCGATTCGATTGATGGTAAAATTCGTTACGAACCCGATCACAGTCATGGCATGATTCGGATTGAAATTTTATGTGAAAACTGTGACAGTCATCTAGGGCATGTTTTTCCTGATGGGCCTACCCCATCTCAACGAAGATATTGTGTAAACTCAGCAAGCCTAAAATTTAAATCATAGTAATTCCATATTCACTATTGAATTCGTGTTTCGTTTCGTATTTTCGCAAAATAAATATTTGACATGAATAAGTTTGATGTTATTGTTTTAGGAAGTGGTCCTGGAGGATATGTTACTGCAATTCGAGCATCACAATTGGGGCTTAATACTGCCATAATCGAAAAAGAAAGCTTAGGTGGTGTATGCTTGAACTGGGGATGTATTCCGACAAAAGCCCTTTTGAAATCTGCACAGGTGTTCAACTACCTCAAACATGCCGATGACTATGGCTTGACCATCGAAAATTATGATAAGGATTTCGATTCAGTAGTCAATCGAAGTCGAAATGTTGCTGACACAATGAGCAAAGGCGTTCAGTTTTTGATGAAGAAAAATAAAATTGAAGTCATTATGGGTCATGGCACGCTGAAAGCTGGCAAAAAAGTATCTGTCACCAGTGAAGATGGAAGCGAAACAGAATATGAGGCAAATCATGTCATTATTGCAACTGGTGCACGATCTAGAGAACTCCCCAGTCTTCCGCAAGATGGCAAGAAAGTCATCGGCTATCGCGAAGCAATGACACTTCCAAAACAGCCGAAGAAACTGATTGTTGTTGGCTCTGGTGCGATTGGTGTTGAATTTGCTTATTTCTACAATGCCATGGGTACAGAGGTAACCCTGGTTGAGTATATGCCTAAAATCATCCCTGTTGAAGATGATGAAATTTCAAAACAAATGGAAAGAAGCTTCACAAAAAGCGGAATAAAGGTTATGACCAGCGCAGAAGTCACCAAAGTAAATACTAGCGGCAAAGGTGTCAAGGCTACCATAAAAACAAAAGATGGTGAGGAAGAAATTTCTTCTGATATCGTTTTGTCAGCAGTTGGAATCAAAACAAACATCGAAAACATAGGTCTAGAAGAACTCGGAATTGCCACAGATAGAGATAAAATTTTGGTGGACGATTTCTATCAAACAAATGTCCGAGGATACTATGCGATTGGAGATGTCACATCTGGCCAAGCACTGGCGCATGTTGCCTCTGCAGAAGGTATATTGTGTGTTGAAAAAATTGCAGGTCATCATGTAGAGCCCATCGATTATAATAATATCCCAGGCTGTACCTACTGTTTCCCTGAGGTTGCATCAGTTGGTTATACCGAAGAGCAAGCAAAAGAAAAAGGATATGAAATTAAAGTTGGTAAATTTCCATTTACAGCTTCGGGTAAAGCCCAGGCAGGTGGTCATACCGATGGTTTTGTAAAAGTCATTTTTGATGCCAAATATGGCGAGTGGCTTGGTTGCCATATGATTGGTGCTGGAGTCACTGACATGATTGCAGAAGCAGTTGTTGGACGAAAGCTAGAAACAACTGGTCAAGAAATTTTAAAAGCAGTACACCCCCATCCAACCATGAGTGAGGCGGTAATGGAAGCAGTTGCTGCTGCCTATGATGAGGTGATACATATTTAATATACCTCGCGACCTTTAAAATTACAAAAGACAGTAGCCCATTGATGGCTTTTGATTGATATATAATCTTAAATCATTTAGAAATCTTGAGTAAAAACATCATTATTACAGGAGTTTCGACAGGAATTGGCAGGGCAACACTTGATTTATTGCACCAGAAAGGATATCATATCTATGGAAGTGTGAGAAAAAAAGAGGATGCCAATGAGCTCTCCTCAATCTATACAACTCGATTTACACCACTGCAGTTTGATGTGCAAAATCATGATGAGGTTGTCAAAGCATCAAGAATTGTTTTTGAGAATTGTGATAGTATAGCAGCACTGGTCAACAACGCAGGTATTGCAGTACCAGGTCCCTTAGAACTCTTAACAGAAGAAGAATTTGAATTGCAACTCGACGTTAATGTCAAGTCTGTTAGAAGAATAACAAACCTTTTTCTGCCCTTATTGAAACCCACCTCAAATAAACAAGCAGGTCGCATTATCAATATCAGCTCAGTTTCAGGACTATTTAATTCGCCATTCAATGGCGCATACTGCATTTCAAAGCATGCACTGGAAAGTATAAACGACGTTTATCGTAGAGAATTGAACCAGTATGGCATCCAAGTCATTGCCATTGAGCCTGGCCCAATCAAAACGGAAATTTGGAAAAAGAATCTAAACAAAATGGACAGATTTAAAGATTCCGATTATTATGAGGTACTCAAAAAAGCTGATCGAATGATCGAAAATGCCGAGCGCAATGCCCTATCTGTTGAAAAAATATCTACTTTAATACTCAAGTCCATATCCATCAAAAGACCAGAAACGAGGTATATTGTGCATAAGAAAAAATTTTTCTTCCGACTAATGGCTTATTATTTTCCAGATAAACTCAATGATTGGTTGGTGAGAAAAACCCTTACCAGTTCAAATCGTCATCGGCCAATCTAAAGCTTTGGCAAAAAGCTCTCAATTGCCAAGCGATAAACATCAAGTCCAAATCCAAGGATCAACCCCTTTGCATTGGGGGTTATATATGAAGTATGTCGAAAATCTTCTCGAGCGAAAGTGTTTGAAATATGTACCTCAATCACTGGCGCTGCAATCGCTTTGATCGCATCCCCTATCCCAACAGAAGTATGTGTATAGGCAGCAGCGTTTAAAATTATGCCGTCAACATCAAAACCCAAACGTTGGATCTCATTAATGAGCTCCCCCTCAACATTGGACTGATAACAAGTCAAAGAAATAGCAGTAAAAGAGGATTGAAGTTGAAGAAAATATGCGTCAAAATCTTTGTTACCATACACCTCAGGCTCACGCTTTCCCAATAGGTTCAGGTTTGGACCGTTTATAATTGCTATCTTCATCATTCTTTTACAAAATATACGTAAAGACGCTGTAAATATAATGTATCTTCGAATATGAACTGGAGTGAAAGTATCAAAGCTTTTAAATCATATCTACTTCTCGAAAGAGGACTTTCGGAAAATACACTAAAAAATTATGTTTTTGATGTTCAAAAACTGATTGCATACTTAGAGAAACACAACATCAAATTTGGTCCTACCAAAGTCAATTCAGAACATTTGCTTCAGTTTATTTATGAGACTGCAAAAGAAGTAAAGCCTTCATCGCAATCTCGTTTACTTTCTGGTCTTCGATCGTTCTTTGACTTTCTTATTACTGAGGGCTTGCGCGACAACAATCCTGTTGCTTTGGTAGAACCTCCTAAAATCGGAACCACCCTGCCAATTACTTTATCTGTTTCGGAGGTCGAAGAGCTTATCAATAGTTTTACTGGAGAGGAACCAATGTCAATACGAAATCGGTGCATACTTGAAATGCTTTACTCCTGCGGATTACGCGTGAGTGAACTCGTCAATCTGCGTTGTTCAGATTTATTTTTTGAAGAAGGATTAGTCAAGGTAATCGGCAAAGGGGATAAAGAACGCTTTGTTCCCATTGGTCGAATTGGACAAGAAACTGTCAATCAGTTTCTGTCCACTCGAGTGGAAGGTAAAAAAGGGCATAGTGATATTTTGTTTCTTAATAATAGAAGAACAAAACTCACGCGCAATATGATATTTGTAATTGTGAATAAAGCTGCAGCACTTGCAGGCATTCAAAAAAAAATAGGTCCACACAGTTTACGTCACTCATTTGCAACACACCTTGTTGAAAATGGAGCTGACATCAGTTCTGTTCAACAAATGCTAGGTCATAGTAGTATCACAACTACAGAACGTTATTTACATATGAGCAATGAGCATTTACAACAAACAATCAATCAATTTCATCCTCGGTCTTAAGAAGTAATCAAACGAAAACCCTCACCATGAATGTTTGCAATCTCGATGTTGGAATCGCTTCGTAGATACTTGCGCAACTTTGCAATATACACATCCATACTTCTGGAGGTGAAATAATTGTCGTCGTTCCAAATTTCGCTCAGTGCTTTATTTCTAGAAAGTAAATCATCTTGGGTTTCAACTAGCATTAACAACAGCTGATTTTCTTTTGGCGAAAGGCTTCTGGCTTCATCATTTTTATAAGTCAAAGTTCGCAAGCGAGGATTGAAAATAAATTCACCAATGACAACCCTAGATTTTGGCTTTGATTTATCTCTATTTTGTTTATTGCGCTGAATCAACACATCCAACTTTTTCATCAGAATATCAGAGTCAAAGGGCTTTGTCAAATAGTCATCTGCTCCAATCTTATAGCCTTTCAACACATCGTCTTTCATCGATTTGGCAGTCAGAAAAACGATTGGAATGGACTTGTTTTTTGAGCGAATTTCTTTGGCAAGTGTAAAACCATCTTTATAGGGCATCATAACATCTAATACACAAATATCAAACTCACTCTTTTTAAACTTTTCATAGCCCTCCAAACCGTTGCGGGCAAGTACAACTTTATATCCATTTAACCGCAAATAATCTCTCAACACTGTACCAAAGTTTAAATCGTCTTCAACTAACAATACGTGTTTATTTCTTGCGTTCATTTTAGACTAATTTTAAAAGGGCAAAAATACAGTGAATGTGCTTCCTTGGTTTGGTGCACTAGAAACAGAAATCGTGCCAGAGTGCATTTTTATTATTTGTTTGACATAGGCCAGTCCTAATCCATGACCTTTTACATTGTGAATATTACCAGAAGATTCTCGATAAAACTTGTCAAATATTCGTTTTCGTACTGCAGCTGTCATTCCGATTCCTCTGTCTTTAATTTTGACAGTAAATCCTTTTTCGCCTACGATTGTTTCAATCTCAACAACGAGCTCTTTGTTTGAATACTTAATCGCATTATCAAGTAGATTTACCCAAACATTTGTCATGTGGACTGAGGAAATGAACGATTGCACAGGGTCTTTTGAGAATTGCTGTATCAACTGTCCACCACGATTTTGAATAATAAGACGAACATGATCAAGGGCACTTTGGATGGTCAGATGAGGATCGATGTTTTGTTTTTCCAAATCCAATTCTCGCTTTTCAAGCTGTGAAATTTGCAATACATTTTCGACGTGGGTATGCAAACGCTTATTCTCGTCTCTGATCATCTCTAAATACCCAGTAAACTTTTTAGAATCTTTTAAAACCCCATTGTTATTCAATGCATCAAGTGCCAAATGAATCGTTGCAATGGGTGTCTTAAACTCATGCGTCATATTATTGATAAAATCTGACTTGATTTCTGATATCTTTTTTTGTTTTAAAATCTGAAATAGAGATGCTGCAAAAACACCCAAAATAATCAGCGTAAACAACAAAGAGAGCAATAGCGTGTTGTAAACAGACTCCTCAATGAAACGATCTAGATTTGGAAATGAAATCCGAAGCTCATAGCGATGTGATTCATCATCGCGAATGAATAATGGGGTTTTAAATTGTCTTTCGTTGAGTGTAGATAAATAGTTTTCAGATCCAACAATAGTCGCTTGATTTCCTTCAAAAACACGAAATTCAAATGGAATTCTGATTTCTCTTAAAAGAAATTCCTGATGCAAGAGCAATTCGAGTTCTAAGTTGTTGACCCTCATTTGAATTGGCTTTGTATCAGCAAAATCCATAAAAATTGTTTCATAACGAGCTTTGTCCATTGATGACATTCTCGCGATTCGTTGCAATCGCTCGGTTGAGCTCATATTCTCTTTTTCTCGCTCAAAACTTTCATCAATTATGGTTAGTGATTTAATTCTTCGATAATCTAAAATGGGCGCAGAATCATTGCTCAACGAGTCGAAAGTTTGCAAAGAAATGTTGTAATCATCTTCAATGATTCCTTGTTGAATAAAGTATGAAACATCAGCATCTGGACTACGATCGATATACTCAAAAACCTCTGTCAATTCAGAGTATCTCGGTGTTCCAATACTATCGATCATTTTTTGATAAGCAGATAAATAATCAAGTAGTTCTCGCTCCTTTATTTGAGAAGAAACCTCAGAAATTGCAGCACTGACACTCAACACAAACTGTCGCTCAAAATTGGTTTCATTTTTATTGATCCATGATCGTTGGATGAGAATAATCCCTATCAGGGAGAGTGTCATCAAAAAAATCAATATTGGAAAGAACCCACGATTCATATTCAAAAATAATTAATCTTTCTGCAATTGTTTACGAATAGATACTAAAACAGAACTGAGTTGTTGCTTTGCTTGTTCAAGCGCAGTGTTTTCAATCAAATAGTCAGCATATTTGATTTTTTCTTCCTCTGGCCACTGAAAATGTGAGCGTGCTTGTACTTGATCCAAGTTCAAGCCATCACGTTTTTGGATGCGTTCAAATCGAATTTTTTCTGGACATTGAACCAAAATCACAACATCAAAATTCCCTTGATTCCCATGCTCAATCAGTATAGCAGATTCGTAAGCAATGATATCCTTTGTTTGTTGACACACCCAATTCAAATAGTCTTTTTGAACAACAGGATGGACCAAATTATTTAAATCGTTTAGAGCAGTTGCATCGTCAAAGACGATACTTGAAATCCATTTCCGATTGAGCAAACCATCTTGATAGGATTCTTCACCAAAACGATCTTTTATTGAGTCAATCAACGATTCATTTTGATTCATCAACTGTTTGGCACGAAAATCAGAGTAGTAAACAGGTACACCTTCATTCTCCATCAACTGACAAATTGTGGTTTTACCACATCCTATATTTCCTGTAATTGCGATCTGTACCATCAATCTAAAAAATAACGTACTTGTTTTGGTGTGATATCTTTAACCATGATATCCTCAGGTATTTTTTCAAAATTAACTTCTAAATATTCTGCAGTCGTATCAGATGGCAATCGGCATCCTAGTACAAACTGTGATGGATCGATCTGACGAACTCTTTCAATGGGAACACGAAGGTTGACCAAAACAAATGCTGGAATTAAACTCACATCAACTTTTTCATCAGAGTCGATGACTTCGACAGGTAGGCGAAGTTCAACTTGTGTATAGCGAGAGATGTTTTGCGAAACATGGACCTTTTTCTGACTCCATTTAAAATTTGATTGTAGATCAGTTGTTACTGCCAATTTTTGGTCGAAAGAAGTGTTGAATATCTTGTTCTTAGGACTATCTAAAAGTGCATACATCAGAGTATCAACTTGTGAAGGCAATCCAAAGACTGTTAGAGAGTCTGGCACAATTTGTCGTTCACTTGACCACGCATAACCATCCGCTGGCATCAAGTCCTGATTGAGTCGCACAGGTACCCTTTTTGATGCAGATTGAATGAATGGGGCATCGAGTCTTTTGAGTGATAGCTGATTGACTCGAAATACATTTCGAAAGTGCGATTCTACAGAAGAAATTAAATCTTGTTGGGTGAAATAAATCCCATCTCCATCCATTTGAGCATCCGACATTGACAGAAAAACAGTTGGTGTAATCAATCGAGCGGAAAGCAAACGAAAACCTGTTCCTGAAACAATAAAATCAGTCGATTGTACTTCATTATTTGTACGATAGATTTCAAAAGTTTCGTCGCTAAAATCAAACTGCATTTTAACTCTAGCAGTATGTGTTTCCGACATTTTCGAAGACAGCCAGACAAGAAATGAAAACAGAAAAAATATGGTAATTAAACGCAATTGCTTGAGCGATCCAATCTGTTTGGCAAGACCGCTTAATAAAGCCATAAATGATCGATTTATTTTACTTTTGATTGTCAATCATGCCCATAACAGCATCACTCACGCCCATATTTGAAAAACCACCATCATTATAGAGGTTTTGCATCGTGACCCTTTTAGTCAAATCGGAAAACAAAGTGATTGTGTAGTTTGCACAATCGAGTGCTGTTGCGTTTCCTAAAGGGGACATTTTTTCAGCATAAGAGATAAAACCATCAAAGCCTTTGACACCTTTACCAGCAGTGGTAGGAGTTGGCGATTGTGATATGGTATTGACCCTCACCTTCTTATCTCTGCCAAAGAAGTACCCAAAACTTCTCGCAACAGATTCTAGGTAAGCCTTGTTATCAGCCATATCATTGTAATCGGGAAAGACTCGTTGGGCAGCCATATAGCTCAACGCTACAATACTACCCCATACGTTCATTGCATCTTTCTTATATAATACTTGCATGAGCTTGTGAAACGAACCAGCTGAAACATCCCAACCCTTCGCTGTCCAGCTGTGGTTTTGGTCTGTATATGACTTTCCTTTTCGCACATTGACTGACATACCAATTGAGTGTAAAACAAAGTCGATCTTCCCACCTAAGATCTCCATCGACTGGTCAATTAGGTTCTCCAAATCTTCAATACTGGTTGCATCTGCTGGAATCACTTGAGAATTTGTTTCCTCTGCAAGGTCATTAATTGCGCCCATGCGCAAGGCAACAGGTGCATTTGTTAAAACAAATTGACCACCTTCCTGATGAACGCGAGCAGCAGTTTGCCAAGCAATTGAGTTTTCATCTAATGCGCCGAATACGATTCCTTTCTTTCCTTTTAGTAAGTTGTAAGGCATAAAAAAATTTTGATAAAGATAGTACTAATTCAATAATTTTTCAGCGTAGGTGCGTGCAGTTTGCGTAATTTGATTTCCATCGATCATTTGCGCAATTTCTATCACTCGATCCTCGCCTACCAATGTTTTCACACGTGTGCGAGTGGTTTCATCATCTGTGGTTTTATATACTTTGATGTGCGAAGTACCCATTGCAGCAATTTGTGGCAGGTGAGTAATAGATATCAACTGTGTATTTTGACTGATCTCACGCATAAAATCGCCCATTGCTTTTGCCATTTCACCTGAGACACCTGTGTCGATTTCATCCAAAATCATTGTTGGACAGTGGTCATTTTTTGCAAGGATCGACTTGATAACAAGCATAATTCGCGAACGTTCACCACCTGAGGCAATCTTACGTATATCTGAAAAGTCTATGCCTTTGTTGGCCGAAAATAAAACTGTGAGGGTGTCAGATCCTACAGAGCTTAGGGTTGACTCTGTATCTAATTGAAAATCAAAGCCAGCATGTTCCATCCCTAATTTTTTGAGACGTGTCGCGAGCTCATCTGCTAGTTGTTTTACATGATTTCTTCGAAGAATAGCCAATTTTTTTGATAAATCCCAAGCCTTATTCTCTGCCTCTTGAAGACGCAGCTTTTCGATTTTAATCTTATCACCCCCTTCTGTAACCACTTGGCAAAGTGCTGATAATTGCTGTTCTTTTTTCATCAATCCCTCAACATCAATAACTTGGTGTTTTTGTTGGAGCGAATAAATCTTACTCAGTGTTTGATTCACAACTTCAAGACGTACAGGATCAACAGCCAAGTCGTCGTATATTGTCGATAAAGTCGCTTGAATATCAGACAATTCAATCCACATACTTCCCAATCGTTGCGACAATTCTTGAAACTTTTCACTAAATGACTCAAGCTTTTGCAAGCCCATTTTACATTGGCTTAACTGATCAGTCAATCCAAGATTTTCTTTCGTCGCAATTGCCAAAATCTGATGAATATTTTCTTTAATAGCATGCGCGTGCTGAAGCAAATTTCGTTCATTTTCCAGCGAAGATTGCATATCATTTTGTAGTTCTAACTCTTTTAATTCTTCCAAAAGAAAGGAGTTATAGTCAAAAGACTCCTTAGCAGCTCGTTGGACTTCGAGAAGTTCTTGATATTTCTTTTCAATTTGTTTTGCAGTCGATAAAGCGTCTTGAAATTCAGACCTCAAATCCATTGCGCCAGAAAATGTATCCAACAAGTCAAAATGAAATGCCGAATTTGCCAATTGCGAAGTTTGATGTTGAGAATGCAAGTCCACAAGTTCTGATCCAAGAAGTCTCAATTTGTCAAGCTGAACTGGGGTGTCGTTGATAAATGAGCGTGATTTTCCAGAAGGCAAAATAACTCTCCTCAAAATTGTTTCAACTTCAAAATCAACTTCCAACTCATCAAAAACTGAATGTAATGAAGACTTTGATAAATCAAATACAACTTCTACGATGCACTTTTTGGAAGCATCTCGAACAACTGACAAGTCTGCTCTAGCACCCAAAACAAGAGATAGGGCATCCATCACAATCGACTTTCCAGAGCCTGTTTCGCCTGTCACAACATTAAGTTGAGGGCCAAAATCAGATTGGATGTCGTCTATGAGAGCAAAATTGACTATGGAAATGGACTGTAACAACGAATCAAAAAATTAATGACAATCAAATATAACTTTTTCAGAGATATTCGACTATTGAATTTGAGACCATTTGGTAGTAAAAAAAGGCGCAACCCGATTTAAGTCATCCACAAGTTGTGAGGTGTCGAATGAAGGGCCTCCACTAAAAATCTGAACAATTTCATCTGCTTTGGCATCAAAAAACAATTGTGCAACCAAGCTGTTTGGGCGACTATCAGACAAGGTCTTTAAGTACGAAACACTCATGGCAATGGCTTGTTTACCAGCTTCTGGTTGAAAAGACATCACGTCCAAACCATTGAGATGATAATCATACATGGCTTGTCGAAAAAGCGAAAAGGGATTCGTGCTCAGCTGGTCAATAAGCCAATATCTATTGGTTCTTTTTTCAGACTGTTTCCACCCTGTGAAGCGATTGGATTGAGATAAATCAACAATTTTTCGTGCTTGATTAAAATAGGCATCTCCCCCATTTAGCGAAAACGAATCAGCATCAATCCCAAGAGCCACATAAACATAGTAACTAATCAATGATACAATTGATGTATTGGTACTGTTGGGGTTGAAATTTAGAGATTCAAATTCCTGATAATTAAAATTAAAATCATCGTCCTTTCGATTAAAAAGAGGGGTTTCGTAGGTTGATCCAAAAACAGGGCGTGAGGATTGAATTTGCAAATTGGCTTGAAATTCATTGTTGTTATAATTCTGAATCGTGATCAACATTGTACAGTTGATTTTATTGAAATCCTCTGCTCGAATATCAACCCATTTAGTCGAAGAGACAAATTCATTTAGCTCTTGTTCAAGGGTTTCAAAAATCTGACTATTTGTTTGGTCGACCAAGTCTGCATTCACGTTAATTTTGCAGTCGATTACCTGTGCATATGAAATACTAGAAACAATAAAAAACAGTAGTAGTTTATGCATCGATCATTGTTTTAATTTCGTCTAGTATATCGACAGCAACTTCAGATTTGTTTTTTAAGGGATAGATTTTGTGTTTTCCTACTGCAGGGATAAAAGTGATTTTATTTGTATTGTGTTGAAAGCCAGCTCCTTTATCTGACAGGGAGTTCAGCACGATTGCATCGAGATTTTTTTTCTGAAGTTTTGTTTTTGCATTGACCAATTCGTTTTCTGTTTCAAGTGAAAACCCAACGAGCAACTGATTTGATTTTTTCTCTCCCAATTGTTGAAGAATATCAACTGTTTTTACCAGTTGGATGGATGAAGTTATCTCGCTCTTCTTTATTTTATTTTTTTTCAAGTTCTTTGGTTTGTAATCAGCAACTGCAGCAGCCATCACAAGTATATTACAATCATTAAAATCTTGCAAACAAGCTTCAAGCATTTCATCGGCAGTATTGGTTTTCACAAGTTTGATGGCTGGATGAGTTGGGATTTCATCAGTGGGGCCTGAGACCAACACTACTTCTGCGCCTTGTAGAGCAGCTTCATTTGCAATTGCGTAACCCATTTTTCCTGACGAGTGATTACCTATGTAACGAACTGGATCGATAGGTTCGTGAGTTGGACCAGCAGTAATCAATATCTTTTGACCCATAAGAGGCATTTTGGCAGCTAAATCTTTTTCGATAAAATCTACAATCTGATCTGGCTCTTGCATACGTCCAATCCCTTGCAGACCACTGGCCAATTCCCCTTCTTGAGCAGGGATATGTATGTTGTCACGCATCATCAGTTGTTGAATTGCATCTTGTGTAGCAGCATGTTCGTGCATATCCAAATCCATTGCAGGAGCAAAATAGACAGGGCATTTGGCAGAGAGATAAACTGCAAGTAATAGGTTGTCACAAGTGGCTTGTGACATTTTAGACAGGGTGTTGGCAGAGGCAGGTGCAATCAGCATCAGATCTGCCCAAAGCCCAAGATCGACATGGTTGTTCCACAAGTTATCTTCGTTTTCAACAAACTCTGAATAAACAGGTTTGTTTGAAACTGTCGATAATGATAGTGGTGCAACAAACGACTTAGAGGCAGGGGTCATGACCACTTGCACTTCTGCGCCAGCTTTGATAAGCGCACGTACGAGGACAGGAGTCTTGTAGGCAGCTATGCTTCCAGAAATGCCAAGGAGTACTTTTTTGGCATGTAGGGCAGGAAACATTTACTTAGATGTTTCGTCAGTATGACGATAATATATTTTTTCTGCTAACCACTGTTCAACAGCTACAGCGTGGGGTTTGGGTAGCTTTTCATAAAACCTAGAAACTTCAATTTGTTCTTTATTTTCAAAAATCTCTTCTAGTGTTTCAATAGGGGTAGCAAACTCTTCTAACTTCTCAAAAAGTTCTGTACGCAGTTCTTCATTTATCTGAATCGAACGTTTTGCAAGTATAGAAACGGTCTTGTAGATGTTTCCTGTTGGTTCATCTAACTCATTTCGGTTATAAGTTATCGTTGTATCTGGAGCATTAGAATTTTTAATTGACATAGCAAATTTTTAATTGGATGCAAATGTAGTAATTTCTTTTTCGATATCATTTTTAATCGAGTTCGTCTGTTCTATAAATTCAGAATCAGGATAGGATCTGATAAAATCATCATAATAAGCAACTGCATTATCGAGGCGTTCTTCTTTCTTAGAAAAAACACTATTTATGGCGAGTATGGCAGCAGATTTAAACTGTACAAACATCGCTTCTTCACGAAAAGGAGTACCTGGAAAATCGCCTATGAAGTTGTCAATTGCTTTGATGGCTGCTTTATAATCCCTGATGGTGTAAAACTGTCTGGCATTTTCAAAAGACTTTCGCTCGAGTTTTCGCAACAATTCCTCCACCAAATTGTTGACTTCTTCCATTCGTTCGCTATTAGGATAACGATTGATGTAGTCTTGCAATTTGTTTAGTGCTTTTTCAGTGTCTTTTTGATCTAGGCTGTATACAGGAGAAATCTCAGCATAAGCATAAGCAATGAGATAATAAGCCTCCTCGAGTTTGTCACTGTTGGGAAATGCTTTTGTAAAGGACTCAAAATCGTAAGCTGCTGATATATAGGACTTTGTATTCAGCAAGCAGTTTGCATAAAAGTAAGTGATTCGTTCTGACTGTGGCTTACCTCTGTAAATTGGTTTTAATTGCTCGAAAAGTCCTTTTGCTCTTCGAAAATCACCCTCATCATAATAAGCCTCAGCCATGTCATATTTGAGTTTTATATCT
The DNA here is from genome assembly GCA_902619855.1 of uncultured Bacteroidota bacterium. Classification (GTDB taxonomy): domain Bacteria; phylum Bacteroidota; class Bacteroidia; order Flavobacteriales; family Flavobacteriaceae; genus UBA724. Next base: position 26,305 of record CACNGE010000011.1, on the reverse strand, counting down.
TCACTCTTCAGTGCTTTTTGATAGGGCCCACAAGACTGGAAGAGCATACAAATCAATCCTAGAAATGATATTTTAATTTTTAGTTCTTGCATGGTGTAAAGTTAGACAATTGAACAAAAAACCCAAGGCTAATCGTACTTATCCACAAAAGTTTTTAATGCTGATCTAACAGCATCAGAAACTGGAATTAAAGGTAATCTAAGTTGATTCTCAATCATGCCACGAAGTGTAAGCACTGCCTTGATTCCACTTGGATTGCCTTCAGCATACACTTGATCAGCGATTGATTGAACAAGATTTGCGATTTCATCAGCCTTTTTGTGATCTCCTTCGATTGCAGCTTGTACACCTGATTTAAACAAATTTGGGAATCCACCAGCAATAACTGAAATGACACCCTCAGCACCAGATTGAATCAATGGGATTGCTGTTTCATCATCACCCGAAACAACAACAAACCCCTCTGGTCGACCCGCAAGAATTTCCCTTCCTTGCACCAAATCCCCACTGGCTTCTTTAATTCCAATCACATTTGGGCAGTCATGCGCAATTCTCAATGTTGTTTCAGCAGAGATATTTGTAGCAGTCCTTCCAGGAACATTATATAATATGAGTGGCAATGGGGTTGCAGCGTCCAAAGCTTTGTAATGTCTATAAATCCCCTCTTGCGTTGGTCTGTTGTAATAGGGTGAAACTGATAATATAGCAGAAAACCCCTTCGTGTCAACCTGTTGTAAAGATTGTGCTAGTGCAGCAGTATTGTTGCCCCCAAGCCCCATGACCAAGGGCACACGATTGGCAGTTGTTTCGATAAAACAGTCAAAAATCTGTTTCTTCTCTTCCACAGAAATGGTTGACGACTCTGCTGTTGTGCCCATAGCAACCAAATAATCGATATCATTTTCAATCAAATAATTGATGAGTTGACGTAGAGACTGATAATCAACCTCTAGACTTGAATTAAATGGGGTGATGACTGCAACGCCTGTTCCAATATATGGGGACTTGCTCATTCTGTACTGATTTTAAAGAAAAAGTTATTGAAAGTGTTGAAAAATTGTTCAGTCAAATTGTTTTCATTTCCGAGCATCAAGTCATTCAGTCTGTGATCGACTGTTGCATAGCCAATTCTAAAATCTGCTTTTACGTGAGAAGAAATAGACTGTAGCGTGCGATTGTCTTGTATAAAAAAATTGAATAACAAATCATATTTTTTGGACATAATCTTCTTCTTCATCGGATGAATAAGTGTACCATCCCAATGCAGGTGGCGATTGCAAAACAATGGACTGTAAGATGCAAATTCTTTCGAACGCTTTGGTGCATAATACACAGTCATGATTTTATTCTTTTTTATTCCGAAAAGCTCCTGGATATAGGAGTTCAAATTTGGCTCATTCAAGATGCTCAAATCAATCAAACAAATGACCGTCCGAACAGTATCAGGCTTATTTACTGTCCGATTCGATAGCTCGTCTAGAGCCTTTTCAACAACTCGATTTTTAAACATTTTCGGGGAACAAAATTAGTGATTCCACTGTTCAAAACATGATAATTGCGATTCTTTTTTAAAAAGAAAACAAAATGTTATATTTGTAACACTAAGAAGAAATCATCGATAAAAAGCTTGCTTCATCAATAATGGATATGCTTAGCTCGTCGGCCTTGATTCGCTTTTTTGGGCCCATATTCTCTCCAGCTAGTAGATAGGTTGTTTTGGAGGATAAAGAACTTGAAATTTTACCCCCATGATCTTCGACCAACTTTTTGATCCCATCTCGACTGTGCGAGCTAAAAACACCCGAAATAACAAATGATTGTCCTGAAAGTGTATTTGAAATTGGTTGATGCTCGTCCAACTTACTTTCAAATTGCAGCCCATACATCTTAAGTTGGTCTATGATTTGGATGTTTGTGAGTGATGTAAAAAAATCTACGACACTTTCTGCAATTCTAGAGCCGATTTCCTCAACCTCAACAAGTGTATCGACATCTGCCTTGGCGAGTGCATCGATTGAACCAAAATAAGAAGCCAGCTTTTTGGCAACTGTTTGTCCAACATATCGAATACCCAATGCAAATAACAATCGCTCGAATGGTACTTTTTTCGACTCCTCAATGGCGTCCAATATGTTTTGGACTGATTTGTCGGCCATTCTTTCCAAAGGAATAAGTTGATCGTATGTCAATGCATATAAGTCTGCATACGAGACAATCAATCGCTGTTGATATAGCAGTTCAATCGTTTCACTACCAAGGCCATATATATTCATCGCCTTGCGAGAAATAAAGTGTTGGATTCTTCCCACAATTTGGGTTGGACAACCTTCATGGTTTGGACAATAATGATCTGCCTCGCCTTCTATTCTTATCAATTCTGTTTGACAATTGGGGCAATGGCTCGCATACAATACTTTTTTGGCTTCAATACTCCTTTTGTTTCGTTCGACAGATGTGATCTTTGGAATAATTTCGCCACCTTTTTCAATTGCAACCGAATCGCCATAATACAAATCGAGTTTTTCGATTTGGTCTGCATTGTGCAAGGAGGCTCTCTTGACAACAGTTCCCCCCAATACGACAGGATCGAGTATTGCAACTGGCGTGATTGCCCCAGTTCGACCAACTTGGAATTGAACAGATTCCAAAATCGCATAAGTGCTTTCTGCCTTAAACTTATATGCAATTGCCCATCTTGGAGATTTGGATGTGTAGCCCAATTCGTCTTGTTGAGATATGTTATTGACCTTGATGACAATGCCATCGATTTCGAAGGGAAGGTTTGAACGTTCTTTCTCCCAATGTGAAATAAAATGCATGACTTCATCAATCGATGATGCAAGCGTGTAATGTTCAGGTACGTGAAATCCTAGTTTTCGTGCTGTTTGAAGACTCTCCAATTGGGTGGTAAACAAACTTCTGTCTGCAATCATTTGATACAAAAAACACTGCAGAGGACGCTTGGCAACCATCGAACTGTCTTGCAATTTTAATGTACCTGAAGCTGTGTTACGAGGGTTTCTATAAGGCTCCTCTCCCAGGGCCATTCGTTCTTCATTCATTTTGTTGAATCCATCAATTGGCAATACAATTTCACCTCTAATGGCAAAACGATCAGTGAAGTCTCCACGCAATTGGAGAGGAACTGTGGGGATTGTACGAATATTTTGAGTAACCTCATCACCTTGTGCACCATCTCCCCTAGTCACTGCTTGTTCCAACACCCCACTATCGTAAGTCAAGCTGATGGAAACACCATCAAATTTGAGTTCACAGGTGTATGTAACAGCATCTGTTCCAAGTCGTTTTTGAATTCGTTTTTCCCAGTCATATAGTTCTTGTTCGCTATAGGCATTGTCCAACGAGTACATCGGAAACTCGTGTGTGATCGTTGGGAAATTTTTGTTGATTGTTCCACCAACACGCAGAGTGGGTGAATTGGGGTCGAAAAACTCGGGATATTGTTTTTCAAGATCGGCTAACTCGCGTAGCTTTTGATCAAACTCATAATCACTGATGATTGGATCGTCTAGCACATAGTATCTGTAGTTGTGATCGTGAAGGGCTTTGCGCAAAGCCAGTATATGCTCCCTGATTTGTTTCATTTTGTAGTTTTCGCGACCAACATTCGGGCAGTGTTTCTTATATCGTTTTCGACTACAATATCGACAAATTTCATCACTTTTAAAAACGATATCACCTGCTCAAAAGTCTTTGGGTTTAACTCAAAATACAGTCTTCCACCAGGACATAAGTGTTTTGCAGCAAATTGGATGATTGCACGATAAAATTGTATCGAATCGTCGGCAGCTGTAAACAGTGCCAAGTGGGGTTCGTAGTGAAGTACATTGCCCTCGATTTCGGCTCTTTCCTCTTCCAATACATAAGGAGGATTCGAAACGATAATGTCCCATTTCTGATCGGTATCTACCGATGAAAGTATATCAACATTTGAAAAGCTTACAGACGATCCAATCGACTTTGCTGTTTGCTTTGCAAGTTGAATTGCTTTGTGAGAGATGTCCCAAGCATTGACTTTGGCGTTTAAGTGTTTTTCGAGTGCAAAAGCGATGCAGCCACTTCCTGTGCAGATATCCAAAACACTGGGGTTCTGTTGTTCTTGCTCTTTGATCCAATAAACCAAACTCTCCGTTTCGGGTCTTGGGATCAATACATTATTATTGACATTGATAGGCACGTCGGCAAAATTGACTTGTCCTATTATATGTTGTATCGGTTCTTTTTTTTCAAGTCGAGTAATATATTCTAGCAAGTTTTTAAGTTTATGCTTCTCTATTGTTTCATCACTATTTAAAATCATCTCAGCACGACTCATGTTTAGGGCAAACTCTACCAGTTGGGCATATAGAGAATCGACATCTGTTTTTGGATAGACAGCAGTCATCTTTTTATCAAAAAACAATCGAAATTCCTTATGTGTCATCTCGCAACGATTTAACCATCCATACAGGACAAGAACAATGACCAGTATTGCCTAGTGGATGTTCGATATATTCAAATCCCCATTTTTGATATAGTTTTTGAGCGTGCATCATATTTGGTATTGTTTCAAGATAGCAATCTGTAAAGCCAAAGCTTTTGGCTTGTTGCAAACATTTGTGCATCATTTGACTACCCAACCCTTTTCCTCTTGCTTTTGGAAGAAAATACATTTTTTGCAACTCACAATACCCATCAGGACCATTGCGCAATGGGGCAATGCCAGCACCTCCTAAAATGCGATTTCGATAACACACGACCCAATAATCGGCGTTTACATATTGATAGGCATCATACATTGTATCGATTTCGGGGTCGGATAAAGCAGTTCCATCGAATGGAACCTTCATTTCGATCAGCACCTCTCGTAAGACTTGTGCCAAAACAACATTATCCTCAGGACGCACCAAACGAATCTCCCATTGGTCTGTTGCCATTTCTTTAGCTTATTTTTGTAGTTTAAATGTACAATCAAATTTGGTATGAGTCACTCCAAATTTATGAACAAATGTATAGAGCTGGCACAGCGAGGGCTTGGAAACACCTATCCCAACCCACTGGTTGGATCTGTCGTTGTGTCCAACAATAAGATCATTGGATCGGGTTGGCATCAAAAAGCAGGAGAACCACATGCAGAAGTAAACGCCATTCGTTCTGTTCAAGATACCAGTGCTTTGCCTACGTCTACTTTATATGTCAATCTAGAGCCTTGTAGCCATCATGGCAAAACCCCACCTTGTACAGATTTAATTATTCAAAGTGGTATTCGACATGTGGTTGTTGGAATGCTTGATCCCTTTGAAAAAGTAAATGGACAGGGGGTTGAGAAACTAAGTGAAGCAGGCATAAAAGTTGACCTTGGCGTGGAAGAGGAGTCTTGCAAAACACTCAACAAACGTTTTCTCACTGCCATTAATAGTAAACGTCCTTATGTGATATTAAAATGGGCAAAAACAAAAGATGGATACATTGCTCCAAAGCATAAAAAAAGCAATCAACCTGTTTGGATCAGCAATTCAATTTCGAGAACATTAGCACATCAGTGGCGCGCTGAAGAGCAATCGATTTTAATTGGAAGCCAAACTGCTGTTGACGATAACCCCGTCTTAACCACCAGGCGAATTGATGGCCCCTCTCCCACTCGCATTCTGATCGACCCAAATGAAAAGATAGATCGTAATGCCAAAATGTTTGCAGCCGATCAAAAAGTGATCGTTTACACGAAAAATCATTCGCGAGTCGATGAACATATAAACTATGTGTCTATAGATTTTTCAGGCAATGGATTGGAACAAATTTTAAGCGACTTATATCACAAGAACATACAATCCGTTTTGGTAGAGGGTGGCGCCAAAACGCTTCAGTATTTCATTGATGCTGGCATGTGGGATGAGGCAAAAGTATTCACAGGGCAGGGATCATTTGGAGATGGGATATTGGCACCAGACACATCATCATTTACCAACGCACCAGTATCGGTTGCTGAGCTAGATGGAGATGTTTTGGAAGTATGGGTCAATCACTAAGAGCATCGATAAATAACGCTGGACAACGCATGATTTTTTTGGTCTCAGCACTGACAAAAGCCAATCGGGTTTTGGCAGTTGTACAAAGTATTTTGTCTTGATTATATATGGAGTATGAAAAGTCAATAATAGAACTCGGTTCTTGATTCATACAGATTTCAATTTCGATCGCATCATCGAAATATAAAGGATGTTTATAGTCTATTGATAGTGATAATACTGGCAGCAGTATGCCTTGCTTTTCTAGCTCTGCATAACTCATCCCTAAGGAGCGTAACCATTCAATTCTTACAAGTTCCAAATAAGTAGCATAACTACCATGGTGAATGACACCCATTTGGTCAGTTTCCGCATAGCGCGTTTTTAGTTTTAGGATAAATTTTTTCTTACACACTATAAGTCTTTTCTTACAAAAGTAAATTGATTTCTTCGTCCATAATATGCACAAAAGTTTCTTAAAATTCAATACCAAAAAAGTTTTTTTTCAATTTTTTTCCATGCATATTTGTTACTGAGTTTTTAATGAAACTTTGTCAGTAGAAGCCCCAACGGAAAACAAAAAAAACAAAAAAAACGACAAAGAATGCAGCAAACTGCTGAATCTGTTTGGGAAAAATGCTTGAGTTTTGTTGAGGACAATATAGATTCTCAAGCATTTAAAACATGGTTCAAACCTATTGTGCCAATCAAGCTAAAAGATAATGCGCTAAACATAGAAGTACCAAGTAAATTCTTCTACGAATGGATTGAGGAGCATTACATCAAAATCCTCAAAACTTTACTCCACAAAGAACTCGGTGATGATGCTCGTCTAGTTTACATTATCAGAATGGAAAACACCTACGGCAGCAAACTTCCCTTTACACAAAAGATACCCAGTAGTGGTCGAAAAGGTATTGATAATCAAAGTATTGAAGCACCAAGTCAAGGGGAAACATCAGGACTCAAAAACCCATTTATCATCCCTGGAATTCGCAACCTCAAAATTGAATCACAATTAAATGCCAACTATAGTTTTGACAACTTTTTGGAAGGCGACTCCAACCGACTTGCGCGATCTGCTGGTATTGCAGTAGCAAATCGACCAGGTGGGACGTCCTTTAACCCTCTACTTATTTTTGGAGGTGTTGGGTTGGGGAAAACACACCTTGCACACGCCATTGGTGTTCAAGTCAAAGAAAATTATCCTGAAAAAACTGTACTCTATATTTCTGCTGAAAAATTTACTCAGCAATATATTGATGCCATTAAGAAAAATAATAGGAATGACTTCATTCACTTCTACCAACTCATCGATGTATTAATAATTGACGACGTACAGTTTTTATCAGGAAAGTCTGGGACGCAGGATGTGTTCTTCCATATTTTTAACCACTTACATCAAAATGGAAAACAGGTTATCTTAACTTCTGACAAGGCACCAGTTGACATGCAAGACATAGAGCAGCGATTACTCTCCCGATTTAAATGGGGGCTTTCTGCTGAACTCCAAAAACCTGATTATGAAACGCGTGTTTCAATTCTAAAAAACAAATTGTACAGAGATGGAGTTGAATTGTCAGACGACATTATATCGTATGTGGCCAAGTCAGTTAAAACAAACATTCGTGAGCTTGAAGGAGCTGTCATCTCTTTGATCGCTCAGTCTTCCTTTAACAAACTGGAAGTAACACCTGAACTTGCCAAGCGAGTAGTTGAGAAATTTGTCAGAAACACGAAAAGAGAAATTTCAATCGACTACATCCAAAAAGTTGTGTCAGACTATTTCAAAATGGATGTGACAACACTACAGTCAAAAACACGTAAACGCCACATTGTGCAAGCAAGACAGTTGGCTATGTTTTTTGCTAAAAAACTAACCAAGGCTTCTTTAGCTAATATCGGTCAACAAATTGGTCATCGCGATCATGCCACAGTGCTGCATGCTTGTAAAACAGTTGACAACTTGGCATTTACCGACAAACAATTCCGCAAGTACGTCGAAGACCTTACCAAGAAATTCTCGAACTAGAACCCATGACCAAGCGAATCCTTATGGTGTGCTTGGGAAATATCTGTCGTTCCCCCCTCGCCAATGGCATTATGGCGCAAATGCTACCTGATTCTTTTGTTGATTCTGCAGGAACTGGTTCATATCACATTGGTAGTCCGCCTGATCCCAGATCGATTGAAGTTGCCAAGCAAAATGGAATCGATATTCGATATCAAAGTGCACGACAATTTGAACCCAAGGATTTTGGCGATTTTGATCATATCTATGTTATGGATCGACAGAACTATAGAGACGTTATTGCACAAGCCAACACCCCTGCTGATATTGACAAAGTAGAGTTGATTTGTGAAGCAGCAGACATGGGTTCAATGCCTGTACCTGACCCCTATTATGGGGGTGATGATGGGTTTCAAAAAGTATTTGATTTGGTAAATCATGCATGCGATCGCATTGTAAAAAAATGGGAGGAAAATGATGCGTAAATCCACTGCAAAACTTTATTTGATTCCAAACACCCTAGGCCACAATACTCCCAGTGATGTGATGTCTCAGTCCATTGGAAAAATCATCGACTCGATCAATTATTTTGTTTTTGAAAAAGAAAAAATTGGTCGTGCATACATCAAAAGTTGGTGTCCAAACAAATCGCAAGACAAGCTCAATGTTCAAACGCTTAACAAGCACACAACCCAACAGCAATTGATCAGTACTCTAGACCCTTGCATGGCTGGGCATGACATAGCTTTCATTTCTGATGCTGGCTGCCCTGGTGTGGCAGACCCTGGAGCCGATTTAGTGCTTCTTGCACATCAATCTCAAATTGAGGTTTGCCCACTTGTAGGACCTTCTTCCATCCTTTTGGCGCTGATGGCATCTGGACTGAATGGACAGCAATTTGCATTTCATGGCTATCTCCCAATTGACAAGCATGAGTGTAAAAAGGCAATCAAAAAATATGAACGTCTTTCTTTTCAAAACAATCAAACACAAATTTTTATTGAAACTCCTTATCGCAATGTGCGTTGCTATGAATTGCTGATCGGAGAACTGTCACCTCATACCCTATTAAGTGTAGCATGCGACTTGAATCTACCTAGCGAAATGATACAAACAAAAGCAGTTTCTGAATGGACAAAAGGAGAACTCGATCTTCACAAGCGACCATGCATCTTTCTGTATTTACAACCTAGCGCATGATGCGACCCTTATTGAGCCAACGTATATATATATCACGATTTGCTAGGTGCTGCTTGTAAGTACTCGCAAATAAATGATAACCAACATTGCTTGGGTCAGCAACAAAATAGAGATAATTGTGAAACTCTGCATTTAGCACTGCGTCTATTGAACTCACGTCTGGCATGGTGATGGGGCCAGGAGGTAATCCTCTGTTTCTGTAGGTATTATAAGGTGATTTGATTTGTAAATCTTTATAGAGAACACGCCGAACAACCAAATCGAAATCATTGGCTTTGCGCTTCATAGCATAGACAACTGTTGGATCAGCTTGTAGTTTCATGCCCCTTCGTAATCGATTTAGATATACCCCCGCCACACGAGGTCGCTCATCTACTTTTTTAGATTCCTCGTTGATAATAGCAGCAAGACTGATCACTTCAGCTCTGCTCAGTTTGAGTTTTTTGCGCTTTTCTTCTCTGTTCGCGTCCCAAAACCGATCGTTTTCAACACGCATGCGATCGCAAAAATCAACTGCAGATATGTTCCAATACATCTCATAGGAGTTTGGTAAAAACAAGCTCAACAGTTCTTCACTGCTGAGCTTCACAGCTGTTGAGAAACGTTCACTTTTGATTTCATTTAGAAGCGTAAGACTATCTATTTCGAGTTGTTTAGCAACACGTCCCACCAAGTGCTCAACTGTTTGCTGGTTGTTAAAAACAACCTGAATTGGAGTGTTTCCAGAGCGTAAAGTATTGATAATTTGCTGGTTGCCCATACTTGATTTGATCCTAAAATGACCTACTCGAGGTGTGTCGAAACGTTTGGCAATTGCAGCCAATGAAAAAGTGGTTGGACTTTTGATATGAGGTCGTATGATCTCTTTTAACTCATCAAAAGTGGTTCCAGTAGGCACAAAGATTGACTGATCGTCGTCATCTACGCTAGCGTTAGGAAAGTAAAACACTATGATAAAAGAAACAACAAATATCACGACAGAGAATATCGCAAAACGAAAAGACTGTTTAATCGATTGTAGCATTGACTAATTATCTATTGTTCCACTGTATACCAACGCGGTTGGACCTGTTAAAACAATATCAGCAAAGCTATCTTTTTGCTTTTGAAAAGATACTGTTAAAAGTCCTCCCAAGGTCTGAACTTGAATGTGATTGAGCTTTATTTTATCCATTGAAAATGCTGCCAAGGCAGCAGCAGTTACCCCTGTACCACATGATAAGGTTTCGTCTTCAACACCCCTTTCAAAAGTTCGAACAGTGATGTGGTCTTCACTGTCAACACTAACAAAATTAACGTTTGATCCTTCCTCACCATAGGTTTCATTATGAGCAATCAAAGCACCTTGGGTGGGTACGTCCAACTTTTTTGTGCTTGCTACAAACGCTACATGGTGTGGTGAGCCGGTATCCAAAAAAACATGTTTTGAATAGACTGAAATATGATTGACATCTGCCATAGATAGTGAAACCACATTATCAACGATTGTTGCTTCGTGAGGTCCATCATAGGCTGCAAAAACAGTTTTTCTGTCGATGATACCCAATTGTTTTGCAAAAGCAACAATACACCTGCCCCCATTACCACAAAAAGAGCCGGGTTTTCCATCGGCATTGAAATAATGCATTAAAAAATCGGATTTATTGTGGTTTTGCAGTAGAATGACACCATCAGCCCCAATGCCAAAACGACGATCACAAAGGGTAGCAATTAGTTCGTGATTAAAACGAGGAAAATCATCATTTCGATTGTCGATCATCACAAAATCATTTCCTGTGCCTTGGTATTTATAAAAAGGGATTTTCACGCTGTAAATATATTGCTAAATTTCCTGTGACAAAAGCATGTTAAAAGGAAGTTAAAAAATTATAATTTGGCATGATATGTGCTAAATTTGTTTTAAAAATAAATCGTTATGTCATCACTACATCGCCAATTACTACTCTCATTTACGACTGCTGTACTTCTTATAGGTGTTTATCATTTTTCTTTTTCATCGACTGAAGTCATTGTTACACAACCAGCAATTCCCATGGTTGAAACATCCTATTCGACACCAGTTATTGTCAGAGATTCAGCAGAAAATACTGACTTTACAGTAGCTGTTGATCGTACAATCGACGCTGTTGTTCATATTACAAACACAGCAAAAAACAATACACAATCATATAGTTTATGGGATTTATTCTATGATTCACCAAAAAATTATCCTCGTATTGGAATGGGGTCTGGTGTTATTGTTTCTCCGGATGGATACTTGATTACCAACAATCACGTGATTGAAGATGCAGACGAAATTGAAGTCACAACAAATGACAATCGTGTTTTTGCTGCCGATTTAATTGGTACTGATCCGAGCTCAGATATTGCTGTATTGAAAATTATTGGTTCTGAACCTTTCCCATATGTTCGTTTTGCAGATTCGGATCAAACTCGCATAGGCGAGTGGGTTCTTGCAGTTGGCAATCCTTTTAACCTCAATTCAACAGTGACTGCTGGAATTATCAGCGCCAAGGCACGTGACCTCAACCCCTATGACGCTTCAACCCAATCGTTTATACAAACCGATGCTGCTGTTAATTCGGGAAATAGTGGAGGTGCTTTGGTCAACACCAATGGAGATTTGATTGGCATCAATACAGCAATCACTAGCAATAGTATGGGTACTTTTATTGGGTATTCTTTTGCAGTACCGAGTAATATCGCACGAAAGGTCTATGAAGATATTATCGAATACGGTGGTGTGCAAAAAGCACTCCTTGGCGTGAGTGGTAATGGAATTAACAATCGATTTTCTAAAGAATATGATCTTGACACGACAGAAGGTTTTTATATCGCAAACGTAGAAGATGGCATGGGTGCCAAAGAAGCTGGGCTACAAGCAGAAGATATCATTATTGGTGTGGACAATACCAAGGTGCGATCCTTTGCCGATATGACTGGCTACCTCAACAGCAAACGCCCTGGTGATAAAGTAAAAGTAACCTATTTGCGAAACGGAGAGAAACGCACAACTGTTGTCACCCTCAAGCCAAATCCATTTGTAGACTACTTTGGCATGCGCCTAAAAGACATCATACCAAGTGAGAGTGAAGTCTTTGGTGTTTCTGAGGGTGTAAAAATTGCCAGTAATCGAAATGAGCGTTTGCGCAGACGAGGAATTGGTCAAGGGATATTAATTCAATCAATAAATGGCAAGGAAATTCGATCAACTGAAGATTTGTTAAAAATAAATGAAAGTGAGATTTATGAAATCGAATTTATGAACAAGGAACAAGAGCGTTTTCGATTCTTTTTCGATTGACTGCCTCTGGATACAACCACTGTTTGCAGCGTTATTTTAGAAAATTCATTTAAAATTTTCATCTTTGCTTTATGCGCATAGACATCCTTTCTGTTGTTCCTGAACTTTTAGAGAGTCCATTTGATGCATCCATCCTCAAGCGTGCACAAGACGCAAATAGTGTAGAGGTTAATATCCATAATATCAGAGATTATTCATCGAATCGCTACAAACAGGTGGATGATTATCCTTATGGTGGGGGTGCGGGGATGGTATTGATGATTGAACCCATCGCCAAATGTATCGAATCCCTTCAAGCACAACGCAAGTACGATGCTGTGGTTTACATGACACCCGACGGACAACAACTCAACCAAAAGACTGCAAATCATTTTTCGCTATTTAAGAATATCATCATTTTATGTGGGCATTATAAAGGGGTCGATCAACGCGTGAGAGATTTGTTTATAACTGATGAAATTTCAGTTGGGGACTATGTTTTGTCAGGTGGAGAACTCGCAGCAGCTGTGTTTTGTGATGCCATGATTCGATTGATTCCTGGTGTGCTTGGCAACGAAACTTCAGCACTTACCGACTCTTTTCAGGACAACTTGCTCGCCCCTCCAATTTACACACGCCCTGCCGATTATAAAGGTCATCAAGTACCAGACATACTCACATCTGGAAACACCCCAAAAGTTGAGCAATGGCGTGAAGAGCAATCCTTGAACCGAACACAAAAACTTCGTCCTGATTTATTTTAGTATATTGTATGAAAATGTGTGATTTGAAAAAAAATTTGTTATTTACTATGCTCCCTTTTCTTGCGTTGGGACAAGTAATTAGTCCCACCAATCCATATACCAAAAGTTTTGTGGTTTCAACAGACCCCTCTACAGGATTTGTTCGACAATTATCACAACAACAATCACCAAAATTATCGGATATTGAAAACGCATTTGATACATACTGGCATGGGAAAGATTACACGGAAAAAGGGAGTGGGTATAAACCCTTTAAGCGATGGGCACACCACTGGCAAGATTATTTACAGGAAGATGGCACGATAGCTCCTCCTGTCGTATTATGGCAAGCATGGAAAAGAAAACTAGAGGCAGAGTCACAACAAGCTCCATTTGGAGTTCCTGATGAGAATACGATTAACTGGTCTAATCTAGGTCCCGCAGTAGTGACCAACTCTTCGGTTTCCATTAGCGGACAAGGTCGTATAAACACCATTATTAAAGATCCTAATAACAATCACACGCTTTATGTTGGTGCACCAGCAGGAGGGATTTGGAAATCCACGGATGACGGAGTGAATTGGACTCCCCTTTCCGATAATCTACCACAAATTGGCGTTTCTGGTATTGCAATCGACCCCACAGATAGCAATATCATCTATATCTCCACAGGGGATGATGATGCAGGCGATTCCTACAGTGTTGGTGTGATGAAAAGCACAGATGCTGGACAGACATGGAACACGACCGGATTGACCTATCTGTACACCAATCGTGAAACGACTAATGAGATTTTTATTGACCCTACCAATAACAACCACATATGGGTTGCTTCAACTGAAGGATTGCAAAAGTCAGAGGATGGTGGTGATACTTGGGAAATTAAACAAGACGGAAACATCGTTGACTTTAGACTCCATCCCAACTATTCAGATACCTCTATCATATATGCTGTTGGGTACAAAAACAATAATTCGAAATTTTATCTCTCTACAGACAAAGGGGAAACTTTTTCCGAAATTTCAAGCGTACCCTCCAATGCTAATCGAATTGTATTAGAAACAACTCATGCAGCAGTTGACAATGTTTATGTACTGACCGCTTACGATAACGGGGATGGTACCTATAAAGGTGAAAATTCTTTTCAAGGTGTTTATGTATCGAATGATGCAGGTCTAAACTTTACAAAAACCGCTGAAACTGATGACATTTTTACGAGTGCTCAGTCATGGTATGATATGGCACTGACTGTTTCTGAATCCGATCCAGATGTCCTCTTTGTGGGTGTATTAGATATATGGAAATCAACTGATGGAGGCGATGATTTTACTCAAATTAACGCTTGGAATCAACGCACTAGTGCCTTTACCCATGCTGATATTCACTTTCTGCGCTATTTTGACGGAGTTTTGTATGCGGGGACTGACGGAGGTATTTATCGCTCAGCTGATGATGGAGTTAATTTTGAGGATCTCAGCAATACCCTCTCAATCTCTCAAATCTATACCGTTTCAACTTCCCGACCAGATTCATCAAAAATTGCTGGCGGTTTGCAAGATTGTGGCGGTTTTGCCCTTTCTGAAAATAACTGGAACAGCTATCACGGCGGAGATGGCATGGGTAGCGCTGTTGATCCATTTGAAGAAAATACTTATTATGGAATGACACAATACGGAGGGAGCATATTCCGTACCACTACTGGTGGAGTTGGTGGTTGGGCAAACAATGAATTTATCGCTTCTGGACCTGTTAAAGGGGAATGGGTGACTCCTCTAGAATTTGCAAAAAGTGGTGATCTTTATGCTGGATATGACCAATTGTACGTGTTGAATGGAGGACTTTGGAAACAATTGTCTAATCACAACTTCAGTCAAAATCTCAGACTGCTAAGAATCGATCCAATCAACGCTAATAATATCTATGTGGGGACAGAATACAATGTGTATAAAAGCACTGATGGAGGCGTCACATTTACAAATATATTGCAAACAGATTATTATGTTCGAGATATTGAAATTCACAAAACAAACAACAATCAAGTTTGGGTGCTCAGCTCTGGAACAGTCTATTCGTCAGCAGACCAAGGGCAAAACTTTACTTTAGAAAGCACTGGTCTAGAATCGGCGAGGACGATAAGTCATCAACAATATAGCCCAGATGATTCACTTTACCTAGGAACAATTCTTGGAGTGTACTACACCGACAACGAAGTCAATGGCTGGCATTCAATATCTAGCAGTTTACCAAATGTTAAAATTTCAGATATGGAAATCAATCCCTACGACAACATTTTAACTGTCTCTACTTACGGGAGAGGAATTTGGCAAACCCCAATTCCTGCAGTAACTCGCCCGAATTATGACCTTGATTTGGTTCATATCAATTCAGAAATTGGCTCAGATTTCCGATGTGAAAATGATTTTCAACTGAGTTTTGATGTCTATAATAATGGAACCTCACCCATATCAACTTTTTCAAGTGAAACAATTTTAAATGGTCAGTCTCAAGGAGTGGAAAATTGGACAGGAAATCTGGCACCTGGTCAGAAGATAACGCTTACTCCTAGTCTTCAACAATCTATAAATTTTGGAGAGAACTCGCTATCTGTTAGCTTATCTAATCCAAGTGAAACCCTGATAATTAACAATGTCGGAACTGTAAACTTTGAAATAACTGACCCGCCCAATTCATTCGGACAAACAAACTCAACCTATCTATTTGAAAGTAATGAAGATGACTGGTTAGTTGTTGGAGATCCTGTTTGGGAAAAGGGTGTCCCAACAGGTGCTTCACTGAATCAAGTGAATTCAGGAACTACTGCTTATGCGACAAATTTGAGTGGTAATCATCCCGATAAATCCACATCGAGTTTGGTGTCGCCATGTTATGACTTAAGCCAATTGGAAAGTGGTACAATTCGATTTTATCTAGCATATGAGTTAGAAACCTCTTATGACTTTATCTATTTACAATACTCAATAGACAAAGGACAAAACTGGTCAACCATAGACGCATATAACGGTTTTGATTCTGAACTCAAGGAATATTCCTATGGTTTAAACCAAAGCATGTTCTCAGAAAACATCATCTTCCGCTTTCATTTGGCTGCAGACGCCCATGTAAATGAAGAGGGTGCAGTGATTGACGATTTTATCGTTGAAGGATTCGCTTTACACTCCGAAAATGATATCGCCCTTGATATTGCAATCTATCCCAACCCAACTAATGGATTGTTTACTATTGACACAAATGGACAGTTTGAACTTAAAAAAATCAAAATATTCAGCTTAGAAAGTAAACTTATTTATGAAACAGAAGTGGTCAATAACAGCATGTATGAAGTTGATTTTTACCCCACAAAAGGAATTTATTTTATTGAACTATCAAATTCTGATCAACGTAAAATCATTAGCAAACTCATTGTAGAATAAAATTCTGTCAATAAGTCAGTACTGTATTGACAGTCTGGGTTGAGGGTTTTGTAGTTAGGAAAAGACTAAAATCCTGAAAGACGGAATTTGTTTCAACTTTTACTTCCACTATAAATCGGATAATAGACCAAACGACTTTCGAGTTTTCCGTTAAACAATTTGATTTTACGAGACGTTCGAAGTCCAAAATTTTTAAGTCCCTCCATGCTTGCTGTAATCATCCAAACATCTGTGTTTTGGTAGTGTTGCTTAAGGGTGTTGCCCATTTGCTTGTAAAACAAAATGGGATCCACATTCAACCGTTCGCCATAGGGCGGGTTGGTCAAGAGATGAAGGTGTTGTTCAGGATGATTTTTTTTTGTTTTAAAAAAGTCTCTTCTTTCGATACTGATATAATCCGAAAGTTTAGCTGCTTTTAAATTTTGTTGGGCTTTTCGCACAGCAGAAGGCGCTTTGTCATAACCCATAAGGGTTACAAAACATTCTCTGACCTTATTGAGCATAGCCATGCGAATGGTGGCAAACAAATCTGCATCATAGTCGTTCCATTTCTCAAACGCAAACTGCTTACGATTGATTTGCGAAGGAATATTACAAGCCTGCATGGCTGCTTCAATAAGTAAAGTTCCACTCCCGCACATGGGATCGAGGAAAGGACTGGTGTGTTTCCAACCAGAAAGCGTTACAAGTCCCGCAGCTAATACCTCATTGATTGGAGCGATATTGGTCTGGGTTCGATATCCACGCTGATTGAGAGGTTTACCAGAACTATCAATCGAGACTTCCATTCCCTTGGGTGAAAGATGGATAAAAAACGTAATATCGGGGTCTTCCCTTCCCACACTGGGACGATTGCCATGTATTTTTCGAAAACGGTCCACCAGCGCATCCTTAGCACGTTGGGCTGCAAACATGGTGTTGCGAAAAATGGGTACCGATTGAGTTACTTGTACCGAAAATCGTGTGTCGAGGGTTATATAGTCTTCCCAAGGTAGTCGAGAAAGACTTTGGTAATAAGCATCGGCTGACTTTACATGATCAAAATAAATGGGCTTCAGAATGCGAAGAGCTGTTCGACAACAGAGGTTTGCTTTGTACATAAATCCAGTATCTCCTGTAAAACGCACATTTCGAACACCCTGCTTAACTGATACGGCACCCAATAATTTGAGTTCATTTTCCAATACTTGTTCGAGACCAAACAGTGTCTTGGCAACCATTTCAAACTGAACTTGTTTCATGGTCCAAAGGTAGTCAATCTCTATGCTAACAATAGAATACTATTACCTACTTTTGCAAATATGCACAACAAGGAATGGTTTGCGTCATGGTTTGAGTCATCTTACTATCACAGTCTATATGCGCACAGGGATCATCAAGAGGCAGCTTCTTTTGTTGCGCAACTCATTGATTTGATACAGCCCAAAAATGATGCAACAATCTTAGATGTTGCTTGTGGTCGTGGGCGTCATTCGTTGGAAATTCATCGTCATGGCTATAAAGTCACTGGGATCGATTTGTCACCAAAAAACATAGAGTATGCTCAAAAAACTGCACAACGAGAAGGGATTGACGAGAATGTTCAATTTATGGTGCAAGATATGCGTGAACCCCTCGATAAACAATTTTCCCATTTGCTCAACCTATTTACCAGTTTTGGGTATTTCAAAGATCCAAACGACAATGTTCGTACCCTCAATGCATTTCGCGCCCAACTCGCACCAAATGGCGTTGGCGTCATCGATTATCTAAACCCAAAGTGGGTTCTTTCCAACCTCATCGAAAGTGAAAAGTTAATTCGTGATGATATTGAATTTTCAATCCAACGGCAACAAAAAGGAAAATGGCTACAGAAAGACATCAGATTTCAAGTCAATGCACAAGATTTTCATTTTCAAGAAGAGGTAGAGTTGTTGGAAGTCAAGGATTTTATCGCTTTGTTTGCACAAGCAAATCTTCAGTTGGTCGATTTATTTGGTGATTATCAACTCGGCATTTTTGACAGTGAAAAGTCTAGCCGACAAATTTTAATTTTTCAATGAACAACTACATCCTTCCTATCGCTGCAGTGGTCCTTGGTGGTTTATCCATTTTGATTTGGAAACCAAAAGAACTTCGTTCAGTCAAATTAT
>CACNGE010000011.1:0-2500 GCA_902619855.1 uncultured Bacteroidota bacterium | reverse complement strand
CGACAACCATGCAGCACCTTGTAATGAGTCCGAAGAAGGGTCTATCTCTAGACCTGTCCCACTACATTTAAGCCCTGGTAAGGTTCCTCGCGTATCATCGAATTAAACCACATGCTCCACCGCTTGTGCGGGCCCCCGTCAATTCCTTTGAGTTTCACTCTTGCGAGCGTACTCCCCAGGTGGGATACTTATCACTTTCGCTTAACCACTCAACCCGAGAGTCGAACAGTTAGTATCCATCGTTTACGGCGTGGACTACCAGGGTATCTAATCCTGTTCGCTCCCCACGCTTTCGTCCATGAGCGTCAGTACATTGTTAGTGATCTGCCTTCGCAATTGGTATTCTGTGTGATATCTATGCATTTCACCGCTACACCACACATTCTAACCACTTCACAATGACTCAAGTCTACCAGTATCAAAGGCAATTTTACAGTTGAGCTGCAAGATTTCACCTCTGACTTAATAGACCGCCTGCGGACCCTTTAAACCCAATAATTCCGGATAACGCTTGGATCCTCCGTATTACCGCGGCTGCTGGCACGGAGTTAGCCGATCCTTATTCGTACAGTACCGTCAAGCCCCCACACGTGGGAGTGTTTCTTCCTGTATAAAAGCAGTTTACAACCCATAGGGCCGTCATCCTGCACGCGGCATGGCTGGATCAGACTTTCGTCCATTGTCCAATATTCCTCACTGCTGCCTCCCGTAGGAGTCTGGTCCGTGTCTCAGTACCAGTGTGGGGGATCCCCCTCTCAGGGCCCCTATTTATCGTGGCCTAGGTGAGCCATTACCTCACCTACTAGCTAATAAAACGCATGCCCATCTTTTACCGCCGAAACTTTAATCTTTATCATATGCATGAATAAAATATTATGGAGGATTAATCCAAATTTCTCTGGGCTATACTCCTGTAAAAGGTAGGTTGCATACGCGTTACGCACCCGTGCGCCGGTCGTCAGCGGAAAAGCAAGCTTTTCCCTGTTACCCCTCGACTTGCATGTGTTAGGCCTGCCGCTAGCGTTCATCCTGAGCCAGGATCAAACTCTTCATTGTCAATTTTTAATAATGTTGACAACCAAATTGATTCGAGATCTCATGATGGTTCTACTTCATTTCGTTCGAGCTATTAATTAGCTCAATACGCGCTGTCATTCTCAATAAGTCAATGAACTTTTAAATTAGTTTTACTTTAATATTCTTAAAGCGGTTGCAAATTTACGCTCTTTTTCTATTCTCACAAGCATTTAAAAACTTTTTTTTTAAATGTTATTAACCGAATGCTTGCGCAATTCGCGGCTGCAAATATAGACCTCTTTGGACTACTGGCAACCTTTTTGTCAATTTATTTATCTTAATTTAAGAAGATCATCTCATCAGTTTATGTAAACTATTGATTACAAGTCAAGTGTAAAGATTATTCCTCCGAAGAAATTTCTTCAAAATAGGCGCTTGTCAACCCACTGCGAAGCAATATGTCCTCTATCCACAAGTCTTCTTCTACTTTGGTTGGGTCGAATTCTGTCTTTAAATCAATGTCAAATAGCTTGGCAGTGAACTGATAGGTGGCTGCACGTAATCCGTTTCGGTAAGTCTTTACCAGTGCGTGTGTGGTTATTCCTGTTTCTCTATGAATCAATTTTACCAATATCTGACCCTCTGCTCGTGTGAGTTTTTTCAATTCTTCTTTAAACTCACCCTCAAGATATTTCTCAATCAATTTGGCGTATCGTTTCTTTTTACGACGATTGTCCATACGCTCCAATCGCTCTTTCAATGTCGTATACCGCTTGGATGCCAACTCTGCATAAGGGTACACTTCTAGGGTACGACGACGAAGAAGCATGTATTTCTTCATTTCCTCATAAGATTTCAGCTGTACTGGTTGATACACAATAACCTCATCAAGTCCAATCGAGGGTTGTGGGATTTTATCACCTGGTAAAATAACCATGGGCACTGAGTCTGTTTGTGCATGAGATGACACGAAATACATCATCATGAAGAACCAAATCCACTTCATGCATCAAAAGTAAACAATGCCTGTAAACAATGCTGGTTTGCAACCTTTAAAATTGTATTTTTACACAAAATTTATTTTTTATGAAAAAAACGAATGTGCTTAATAAAAAGTCTATGAACTTTTTGGAAACCTATCTCAATAATCCCTCTCCTACTGGGTATGAATGGGAAGGACAAAAAATTTGGATGGATTACCTAAAACCATATGTTGATACCTTTATTACAGATACTTATGGGACTGCAGTTGGCGTGATCAACCCAGATGCACCTTTTAAGGTTATCATCGAAGCTCATTCGGATGAAATTTCATGGTATGTGAATTATATTACTGAGAATGGACTGATCCACGTGATTCGCAATGGAGGTTCAGATCATATGATTGCTCCCTCAAAGTGGGTCAATATCCACACGAAAAAGGGTATGGTAAAAGGCGTCTTTGGTTGGCCAGCAATCCACACCCGAATGGCTGGTAAAGAAG
>CACNGE010000010.1 GCA_902619855.1 uncultured Bacteroidota bacterium | reverse complement strand
AAAAAATAATGAACAATATTTTATCTAATGCTGTTAAATTTACACCTGATAATGGCAAGATTAGGGTTTCTTTGTCAGTCGTTAAAACTAGAAGAAATATGAGTGCAAGACTAGGACAACAGAATCCAGAATTTGAAATTTTTGTTGAGGATTCAGGTATTGGAATTCCAAAAAGTAAAATCTCTAAAATATTTGGAAGATTTTATCAAGTTGATAATGTAAACAGGAGTGGCTCTTTAGGGTCTGGCGTTGGGCTTGCATTGACAAAAAAATTAGTTGGTCTGCTTGACGGCAGTATAGATGTTGTAAGTAGAGAAAATAAAGGAAGCAGGTTTGTAATGAGATTTCCTCTAATTGTTGATTCGCCATCGATTGAAGGAAAAATAGAAAATATTCTGCTAGAAGAAGGTATAAGTGAATTAGAACGTAATGGTTCAGATGCTAATTCTGTAAGCAAAGATTCAGAATTTGAGATCGAAGATAAACTGCCACTAATGCTTATTGTTGAAGATAATTCTGACATGCAACGATTTCTTAAAGCTTCATTCGAAAACCAATATAGAATAATACAAGCTTTGAATGGAAAGCAAGGTTTAGAAAAAGCAATAGATAATGTTCCAAATATTATCCTTTGTGATGTTATGATGCCTGAAATGGATGGAATAGAATTTTGCGAGAAGATAAAAAAGAATGAAATTACAAACCATGTACCCATTATTATGTTGACGGCAAAGGGTTCTATTGAGAGTAAACTAAAAGGCCTTGAAGTGGGTGCAGACTCTTACATTCCAAAACCTTTTGATATGCGAATATTAGAAATGAAGGTGAAAAAGCTTTTAGAGGAACGCGAGAATTTAAAAGAAAAATTTAGATTAAAGGGGATTACTCAGGATTCTAAGAAAATAGGCATCAATAACACACACAAAATGTTCTTGGAAAAAGCCGAAAAAGTAATTGAAGATAACCTAATGAACAACGAGTTTGGAGTTGAAGATTTGGCTTTAGCACTGTCATTTAGTAGAATGCAATTGTATAGAAAGTTCAAATCAATACTTGGATCATCTGCTAACGAGTTTATTAGAAATTATAGAATAAAAAAAGCAGCACGTCTTTTAATAGAAACCGATTTAAATGTTTCAGAAATTCTCTATGATGTTGGATTTACTAATCGCTCATATTTCTCAAAATGTTTTAAAAAGAGCTTTGATATGTCTCCTAAAGAATATGCAAAAAAGCATAGGATAAACCCTAAATTCCAATGCTGAAGTTTAAGACTGTTAGTGTTGTTTTGATCTATTAATTTAAAGATAAATTCATACCACATAGTTATTGTTATCAAATAGATGATAAATAGAATTAATATAATTTTATTTTGAATGAAGGATTCTTATTAATATTTGTAAGATTAGTTTATATACTTTAGAAATTATACTTGGATCTTTACCATCTTAAATGATATAATGTCTGTTAATAAACAAGAAACTGAAAAAAATAAATTAAACTATAAAAAAGCAAGATTTAAAATAATAATGATTGAAGTATTAATCATTGTTTTTTTGTTGGTCTTAGTCCATTTTAATATTTAGTAATTTTTAGAGTCTTTTTTTAACTGATGACAATTGAATTAGTTATTTAGTAAATTACAATCTATTTTATGGTAGAATATTATAGGATTTAGCCATAAATAACTTATGACTTAATAGTTTGTAAAAATTATGTTATTAAATGTGTCTTTTATGTTATTAATCTACATAATTAAAGTAGAATTTTAGGAATTCAATAAATATTATATAATATTATTTGGAACAAAACAACTTAAATATGAAAAAAATACAAAAAACTGAAAGCACTCTTCGTTTAAATTGGCACTTACTGAGCTTATTATTTTTCTTTACTACTTTTTTGTATGCACAAGAATTTGTAGTTACGGGAAATGTAACTGATAATACTGGGATGCCAGTTCCTGGGGTTACAATTTTGGTGGAAAGACCGTCAGAATCAGAAACAGTCGTTAATTCAAAAGGGACAACAACTGATTTTGATGGAAATTATTCCATAGCAGTGGATGGGAGTGACAATAATTTAGTGTTCTCATACATTGGTTATATAAAACAAACTATTCCCATTAATTCACAAAGTGTAATTAATGTTACATTACTTACAGATGTAAGTGAATTAGATGAGGTAGTTGTGGTTGGTTATGGTACTCAGGAAAGGAGAGACGTTACTGGAGCCATCACAAAAATTGATTCTGAAACCATTGAAAGAACATCTAACGCCACTGTAGAACAAGCCTTAAATGGTAAAATATCGGGCGTTAATACTATTATTACTGATGGTACTCCTGGGGCTGGTATTCGAATTAGAATCCGAGGTGGAACATCGATTAATGCTAACAATGAGCCATTGTATGTTGTTGATGGTTTTCCCATAGAGGTAGATTATTCTGTTTCTGACGGACCAACTGAATTTTCAGTACCATCAAGTTCGCCATTAGCTAATTTAGACCCAAGCAATATAGAATCAATAGATATTCTAAAGGATGCTTCAGCAGCAGCTATTTATGGAGCAAGAGGAGCCAATGGTGTAGTGATTATTACAACTAAATCTGGTAGGGAACAAGAGCCTGAAATTACTTTTGATACATCAATTACAACAAGTAGTGTTCCCGATGATAGATTTGTTGATGTTTTAAATACTTCAGAATATGGAGAATTAATAATTCATAGATTACTTTATGAAGATGGAATTGAAAATCTAGATGTCACATTTGGTGAAAATCTAACACCTGTTCAAGAGCAAGCAAGATATGATTCATTGCCTCAAACCAACTGGCAAAAAGAATTGTTTAGAACAGGTTACTTAACAAAACATGCATTACAGGCAAGAGGAGGTAACAATAAAACAAAGTATGCTGTTGGTGCCACCTATTTTAAAAACGAGGGTGCTATTATAAACTCATTTTTTAAGCGTTATAATTTTAATGTTAACCTAGAAAATAAACTCTCTGATAAACTAAAGGTCAAGACAGTTTTATTTCCAAGTTATTCTATGAAGCAAGGTCCTGCTTCTGGAGGGGACTTCAATCAAAGAAATATGGGTATTGTCATTAGAGCCTTAACCAGAAGAACAGATAGAGGTATTGGTATTGTTGAAGATGATATTGATGCGGGTGTTGGTGTTTGGGTAGATCCTGTTACTGAGGCCAAAAGAGCTTCAAATTTTACAAATACCTTTGGATTTAATGGAAACACAAATATAAGTTACGAGATTTTAAAAGGTTTAACTGCCTCAATCAGAATTGGAGCAAGAGTTGATGAGGGGAAAACTAAGAATTATTATACCAAAGAGTTTGGTAGAGGATATATAAATGGGGGACTTGGTACGAGATTTCACTACCAAAATTTGTCTTGGAATAATCAAAACATGCTGCGATACTTTCGATCATTTGGATCAAAAAACAAGCATAGGATAAATGCATTAGCTGTTTTTGAGCAAACATATGTTTCAAGAGAATCGGAATACCTGAGTGTTACTGATTTTCCAATAGAGACTTTAGGTTTTAACGCGCTACAAAATGGATTAATTCCAGAAACTCCTGATACTTTCGCTACTGAAACAATGCTCAAATCGTATTTAACAAGGATTAACTATGGTTTAAATGGCATTTATAATCTAACCTTATCAATGAGAGCGGATGGCTCTTCTAAATTTGGTTCTAAAAATAAATGGGGTTACTTCCCAGCGGTGGGATTTTCTTGGAATTTACATAATGAAAAGTTCCTTGGTAATGCAGAAATCATAGATAATCTAAAACTTAGATTAAGTTATGGGCAAACAGGAAATCAAGGGATACCAGCTTATGGATCATTTTCTGTACTTGGTGTTTCAAATACTATATTTAGTGACAATGTAAACGCTGGACTTGCTGTAACGTCATTACCAAATCCTGACTTAAAATGGGAGTTTACTGATCAATATGATATAGGTTTAGATATATCTTTATTCGACCGTAAAGTAAACTTATCTACTGATATTTACTATAAAAGAACAGAGGACTTATTATTACAGGTACCTATTCCAATGTCGACAGGATTTGGAAGTAGACTAACAAATGTTGGAAATGTTGAAAATAAAGGACTAGAAGTTGCTTTAAACACATTAAATGTGGATAGCGAGTTTAAGTGGACTTCAGACTTTACGTTTTCAATTAACAGAAATAAAGTTCTAGACTTAGGAGGTGTTGAACAAAGAACTTTTCAAGATCAATTTACCAATGGATTGTATACTGGATCTCTCAGTGTTGGAGAAAGTTTAGGTAATTGGATTGGGTACGAAACTAATGGAGTGTTCACGTATGAGGATTTTGATGAAAGTGGAAATAATATATACACAGGTGGTTTTTATCAAGATGGTACACCAGTTCCCGTTTACGGTACACCTTCATCTGTGAATCCAGATTCCAGACCTAAGTTAGGAGATGTTAAATATGTAGATCAAAATGCTGACGGAGTGATTAACGATGAAGACATAACAATAATTGCGAGAACTCAGCCAAAACATTATGGAAGTGTCTACAATAACTTTAGCTACAAAGAATTTAGTTTAGGTGTTTTGTTTACCTACAAATATGGCTTCGATGTTATTAATGGTAATAAACACAGGATGTATGGTAATGGTTATGCAAATTTCAATCAAATGGGAGAAATGAGAGATCATTGGACTCCATATAATACAGACACTGATATTCCAAGAGCTGACTATGAAGACAGAAATTTAACTTCACGCTTTGTTGAAGATGGATCGTTTATCAGACTTCAGAGTATTAATTTAAGCTATGACCTTCCATCTGATGCGGCGCAGAGCATTGGCCTAAGCAGGTTTCAGCTATACTCAAATATTGAGAATGTGTTTTTATGGACTAAATATACTGGCTTTGACCCTGAAGTGAGTGTAGCTAGGGGGCAAAAAGCAATCACCAGCCAAAACCTAGATTATGGAGCTTACCCAAGAACTCTAAATGTAACGTTTGGTGTTAAAATCGGATTTTAAAAATATAAATTATGAAAATTAATAAATTATTATTACTATTTGTGACAGTATTTTGTTCTATAACAATAACTTCTTGTCACGACGAATTGGATACTGTACCATTATCTACGTTGGCTCCAGAAAATTTCTTTAATAATGTGGATGAGGCTGAGATAGCAGTGAATGGAGTTTATGATAAAATAGCTCAACATTTTCAACAAAACTTTATTTACATGAGTGACCATGGAAGTCACGTCGCTACCATAGTATTAGGTAACTCTAACTTAAATATGTATGGATGGTACACCTATACAAATTCTAATAGATTTGTAACGCAAACTTGGCAAACAGCTTATGAAGCAATTTACAGAGCAAATACAGTAATTAACAGAACTACTTTATTAGACTCTGATGATCCTGATAAAAACAGAGTAATTGCCGAGGCTAGATTTTTAAGAGCACTTGTCTATTTTAACTTAGTTCGTTTTTATGGAGATGTACCATTGGTTTTAGATGAATTATTAGACCTTGACAATAAAGAAGTTACAAACCAGTCAAGAGTAAGTTCAAATTTGGTATACGATGCAATTATTGATGATTTATTATTTGCTGAAGAACATTTGAATTTAGCTTCTTGGATTTCTGATGATAATCAACCCAGTTATGATGGAAGCAATCTTGGTAGAGCTACCGTAGGAGCTGCAAAAGGACTGTTGGCTAAAGTATATTTAACAAGAGCCTCATACCCACTAAGAGATTTAGATTCGTATCAACTTGCCTATGATAAAGCTAAAGAAGTGATCAATGACGCTCATTATTCCCTAGACAATGATTATTTTAAATTAAACTCATTGGAGGGCAAAGATTCTCAAGAGTGGATTTTCCAAATACAGTATAGCGTTCTTGGTGAACAGACAAGTAATTGGGGAGGTATTCATAACCCACTAAATGAAAAAGGACCAGGCAAAAATGCTTCTGACTGGGGTTATGGGCGTGTTTCGCCAACTTTCAAGTTTGCCCAATCATTTGAGGATGGAGATCCAAGATTCCAAGCTATTGCTAAAGGAAGGATTAATGCAGATAACTCCATTAAATACTATAATCGATCAAAAGTATGGTTTAGTCATAAATATAGATTTTCCTCTCAACCTTTGTCAAGATTTAATACAGATATGAATGCACCCATTTTACGTTTTGCTGATGTAATTTTAGTATATGCAGAGGCTGCAGCAGAGTTAGGGTTTGATGGGGATGCTCATGATGCATTAGACTTGATTCTTACGCGAGCTCAAAATGGGGGCTCTTCTCCTGCTCTAGTCGACAGAAGTTTGACAGGGGATAATTTAAAGGAATTTATTTTTTGGGAAAGAGCAAGAGAGTTATGTTTTGAAGGACATGGTAAGTTTGACATTGTTAGAGCAGGTTTGAACAAGTTCTTGGCCGAGGTAAAAGGTCAGGAAGAAACCACGGGTGAAGGCGATCCGTCTAAAACTAAAGTGGTTGGTTGGTCAGACAATGTTCAGCCCTACCACATATTGTTTCCAATTCCGGCTGCAGAAATGGAATCAAACCCAAATATGACCCAAAATGAAGGTTATTAATTGATTTTTTTATGAGTTCATGGCTAACATTGTTTTGTCATGAACTCATTAAATTCTTTAACTCAAAATGATAAGATATTTTCAAGAAACTTCTGTATTAGTATTATTTTCTGCATTCATTTTTGGTTGCAATAGTCAAGAAAACAGAGAGTCAAGTGAAAAAGAGGACCTAAAACAACCCAACATCATATACATTATGTCTGACGATCATGCTAAAAACGCTATTAGCATTTATGGTTCAAGGCTTGCTGAAATTGCTCCAACACCAAATATAGATCGTATTGCCAAAGAAGGTGTTTTGATGAATAATGTATTTGTTACAAACTCTATATGTACACCTAGTCGAGCTGCAATTTTAACAGGACAATACAGTCAACTAAACGGAGTATACACACTTAAGGATGACTTTGACAATTCAAGCAATCACCTGGGTAAATTGATGCAGAAAGCTGGTTATTCTACTGCAGTGGTTGGTAAGTGGCACCTACACACTGAGCCTACTGGTTTTGACTATTATAACGTATTACCTGGACAAGGTTTATATAATAATCCAAAACTTAAAGAAATAGGTAAACCATGGAAATATCATAATAAAGGGGGAGAGGTTTATAAAGGTTACGTAACGGATGTCATCACAGATGAGTCCATCAAGTGGCTTGACAACAGAGACAAGAGCAAACCTTTCTTTTTAATGTCGCATCACAAGGCACCACATGGTTTATGGGAATTTGCAAAGCGTCACGAGCATTTGTTTACCGATGAAGATATTCCAGAGCCAAATAGTTTATATGAAAATGCTAACCATGGTCCCATAAAAGGTGAAAGATATGGGTCTTCAATTTCTGACAGGTATCCCAGAAGGAACATGCTTCACCAGGTAACTCGTGAAGGGTGGCCAACTGGAATTATAGATACCATAGGGATGACCAGAGAGGAAAAGATTCACTCAGCCTATCAAAAGTATGTAAAAGACTATTTACGCACAGTAGCAGCTATAGACGAAAATGTAGGTCGCATTTTAGATTATCTTGATGATAATGACCTAGCTAAAAATACTATTGTCATTTATACATCAGACCAAGGTCAGCTCTTAGGAGAGCATGATTATTTCGATAAACGTTGGATGTATGAGGAATCGTTGAGCATGCCTATGGTAATTCGATATCCTGCCATGATCAATCCCAAACAAGTAAATAATGACATGGTGTTAAATATTGATTTTGCTCCTACACTTTTAGAGTTCGCTGGAGCAGAAGTCCCATCAAAAATGCAAGGAAGAAGTTTTAAGTCAAACTTACTTGGCAGCACACCAACAGACTGGAGAACGTCTATGTATTATCGATATTGGATGCATATGGCTCATCACTACATACCTGGACATTATGGGATTAGAACCAAAGACTACAAATTAATCTTTTTTTACGGACTTCCATTAAATCGAAATGGAGCTTTGAGCGAGATCACAGAACCTTATTGGGAGTTTTATGATTTAAAGAATGATCCTAAAGAAATGAACAACTTATATGCTGATGAGAAATACCAGACTATAATAAAAGAACTTAAGGCAGAATTGCTTGTAAAAAAGAAAGAGCTTAAAGATACAGATGAATCATACCCCGAATTAATGGAGTTAAGAAACAAATTTTGGAATTAAAATTTACGCTATAAAAGTGAAAAAATATAAGAACAATTGGGTCATTTTTACTTTGTTATCATTAGTGGTGATAAGTTGTAGAAGTACTAAAGTAGGAGAAGAAGCAAAGATAAAGCAACCAAACATATTATTATTATTATCAGATGATCAGAGCTTTAATACTATCAATGCTTTAGGTAATAAAGAAGTATCAACACCTAATATGGATAGATTAGTTAGCGAGGGTACTACTTTTACCCATGCGCATATTATGGGTGGTAATACTGGTGCTATATGTATGCCTAGTCGAGCAATGATGATGACAGGAAAGAATGTTCAGAAGTTTAATAATCAAGGAGCGTTAACTTCTGAAGACGAAACTATGCCTCAGTTATTAAAAGAAGCTGGATATGTGACTTTTGGAACTGGGAAATGGCATAACAATAGAGATTCATATGCTAGGTCATTCACGCATGGATCAAATATTTTTTTAGGGGGGATGAGCAATCACCTAAGGGTTCCTTTACACGATTTTGACCCATCTGGCGAATACCTTAAAAGAAATAGAAGATTTGAAGATAAATTTTCAAGTGTATTGTTTAGAGAGGCGACGGTAGATTTTCTTGAAAATTACAGTGGAGACAAACCATTCTTTGCTTTTGTATCTTTTACATCTCCTCACGATCCAAGAATGGCCCCAAAAGAGTATGAGGAAATGTTTAATACAGAAAAAATTTCGATACCAGAAAACTTTCAGCCAATCCACCCATTTGATAATGGAGAGTTGATTATCAGGGACGAAAATCTTCTTCCATACCCCAGAACAGAAGAAGCCGTATTAGGCGAGTTGGCATCATACTACGCAATGATATCTGAAGTTGATGATAATATTGGTAAAATATTAGATGCTTTAGAAAAAAGTGGAAAATACGATAACACTATTATCATATTTGCCAGCGATAACGGCTTAGCAGTTGGACAACATGGTCTTATCGGAAAGCAAAATTTATATGATCATAGCATTAGAGTACCCTTAATAATTTCAGGACCAGGAATAAAAAAAGGAGTACGAACAGAAAGTTTAGTTTATCTACATGACTTGTTTCCAACCATTGCTGATTTGGTAGGGATTGAAACTTCAACAAATATTGATGCTAAAAGTTTAAAACCTATTCTTGATAATCCTTACGAGACAGTAAGAGAAAACGTTTTCTATTTATACAAGAACTTTCAAAGGGGTGTTCGCACTAAAGATTGGAAACTGATTAAATATCTAGTTGATGGATGGCAAACAACACAATTATTTGACATCAAAAATGATCCACTAGAAATGAACAATTTGGTATATGACCCCAAATACGCAGATGAACTTGTAAAAATGACAGCTTTGTTGCAAGAATGTATTAATGAAAATGGAGACAAAGTAAAATTAGACCAGTCGGATTGGGGAGTAAATGTAATTAAATCTTGGGTAACAAAAAGAAAAGAAAAAGGACTGCCATTAGATTACACTGGCAAAGATCTATAAATTATAACTTTAACTCACTGGTGGCTTCAAACTTATCTTTTTCTTTCTCACTATGAAACTTAACGACGTATGCAATTTTTTAAGCATCTTTATTTTGTATTATTTCTGCTTTCTACTTTAATAGGATTTTCTCAAGATCAGCCAAATATTATTCTCATCATGGCTGACGACCTCGGTTACGGAGATGTTGGGTTTAATGGAAACGCCATCATTAAAACACCACACATGGATGCTTTGGCTCATGATGGGTTGATCTTTACCAATTTTTATGCTGGGGGACCAGTTTGTTCACCAACTAGGGGAACAGTATTAACCGGCAGACATTACAGCAGATATGGAATTTTTTCAGCTAACGTTGGTCATTTGCCCAAAGAGGAAATCACATTACAGCAGCTATTAAAAGAGCAGGGTTATACCACAGGGCACTTTGGCAAGTGGCATTTAGGAACCTTAAACAAAGAAATATCAGCAAAAGGGGAAAAACGAAGACCTGCTGAAAATTATGCGCCACCTTGGGAACATAATTACGACGAATCTTTTGTTACTGAATCTGCTGTGTCAACATACAATCCGTCAGTCGGAAAACGCTATTATAATAATCCTTACTATCACAATCAAGTCGTTGCTACCGAAAATCTTAATGGTGATGATTCTAAAGTCATTATGGATCGTGTTGTTCCGTTTATAGTAAAAGCGGTAGAGAATAAGCAGCCTTTTCTTTCTGTCATTTGGTTTCATACACCCCACGAACCTGTAAGAGCATCAATAGAATATAAGATTATGTATGCCGAATATTCTGAACGAAAGCAAAATTATTATGGAGCTATCACAGCAATGGACGACCAAATAGGAAGATTACAAGCTCTTTTAGAAAACCTGCAAGTTGATGAAAAAACAATAATCTGGTTTTGTAGTGATAATGGTCCTGAAGGCAAAGAAATTTCTGATAATATACTAGGATCTACAGGAGGTTTAAAGGGTAGAAAGCGAAGTTTGTATTCAGGGGGTATCGGAGTACCAGCATTTGTAAAATGGCCAAAGAAAATAACTCCAAAATCAACAACCAATTTTGTGAGCAGTACTTTAGATTACTTACCTACGATTGTTGATTTATTGAATATTTCTTTCCCTAAAGATAGACCTGTAGATGGAGTTTCGCTTTTGCCAATGATTGAAGGCAGAGAAACATCTAGATCACAACCTTTACCATTCATGCACAAAGGAAATGTAGCATGGATTGAAAGGGATCTAAAATATATTTATAGAGATGGGGATATTGTTGAAATTTATAATTTACATGAGGACAGATTTGAAGAGTACAACCTCGTTAGTCAATATTCAGAAAAGGCGAAAGAGATTAGCAATCGTATCATACAATGGAATTTTTCTTGTAAAAAAAGTCATGCAGGAGCAGATTACTCTACTGATTTTACCCCTGTAAATCAATGGCGAGGTATTGACAAACTGCAACACAAATGAAACTCAAAATGCTATTGTTATTTCCTTTTTTCATAAGTGTAACGCCTTTATTTACACAAGAATACGATACGCCCAATATCATTTATATTTTAGCAGACGATATGGGTATTGGCGATGTTAAAGCATATAATAATGATGCTAAATTCCCAACACCCCATATCGATCAAATGGTTCGTGAGGGGGTTAAGTTCACAGATGCGCATACAAGCTCTTCTGTTTGTACTCCTACAAGATATGGGATTCTTACTGGAAGATATTCGTGGAGAACACATTTAAAGCAAGGGGTTACGCATGGTCTCACGGAACATTTAATAGATACCAAAAGAACAACTGTAGCTCGATATTTAAAAATGAAAGGATATTCCACTGCAGTTGTTGGAAAATGGCATTTGGGGATGGATTGGCATTATACATACCCAGGAAAGGTTGATAAGTTTGGGACAAATTTAAATACACAAACTTCTATTCAAAACGGTCCTACCTCTTTAGGATTTGATTATTATTACGGAATTTCTGCTTCTTTAAATATGAGTCCCCATGCATATATTGAGAATGATAAATTATTAGGTGATAATTTAAAACTGATAAAAGACAGCAATGAAATCAAAAATATTCTAGGTTTTGGAGCTGGAAAGCCTGGATGGTTAGATTTAAATTTTAAACGTGATGAGGTTCTTCAAACTTTAACCAATAAAGCCATTGGTTGGATGAATAGAATAAAAAAGCAATCCCCAGATAAACCTTTTTTCTTGTATTTACCACTAAATGCCCCTCATTCTCCGATTGCGCCAAGTAGTAAATTTATAGGAAAGAGCAAGTTATCGCTTCATGCTGATTTTTGTATGGATGTAGACAATACGGTTGGACAAATAATTGGGGCTGTTGAATCCTTAGGAATTACAGAGAACACTATTATCATTTTCACATCAGACAATGGAGTGTCACCTCAGGCTAAACTCAAAACAATGCAAGAGCAGGGGCATTTTTCAAGTTATATTTACAGAGGTTTAAAAGGAACTCTTTATGAAGGCGGACATCGAGTTCCGTTTATTGTTAAGTGGCCAAAAATAATCAAAGACTCTTTCGAAACAGATTATCTGACTTGTACTACAGATTTTATCGCTACAGTAGCTCATTTGTTTGATGATATTTTACCAGAAAATATAGGAGAAGATAGTGTAAGTTTTCTTCCTGTGTTGTCAGGAGAGGATAAAAATGATATTGACAGAGGTGGAATCGTACATCATTCCGATGCTGGTTTTTTTGCCATTCGTAAAGGGAAATGGAAACTGATTTTTCATGAAAATGCTGGAAGTAGAAGAGTAGACCCTAAAGACAAACCTTTAATCAATCCTGGCGAGATACAATTATTTAATATGGAAACAGATGCTATTGAAAGCACCAACGTGGCTGCTCAACATATTGATATTGTAGAAGATCTAAAAAAACTTATGGCAAAATTCATTAATGAGGGGCGGAGTACAGTTGGGAAATCACAAAAGAATGATCCAACGCCTAAAGGGTGGAAAAATGTGAGCCATTTTGAATCTTATTTAAAAATCAATTAAGTATGCAAATCCAGTGTAAGAGAGATTTTAGTTTTGGTGTTTTTTTATTGTCAATTTTATGTATTTTTTCTAAAAGTACATTTGCTCAAAATTCGCCTCCAAATGTCATCATCATTATAACAGATGACCAAGGTTATGGCGATTTGGCTTGCCACGGAAATCCAATTATCAAAACTCCGAATTTAGATAAGTTACATGAAGCGAGTACCCGTTTTACAAACTTTCATGTAAGTCCAACATGCTCTCCTACAAGGGCAGCTTTAATGACAGGCCATTATGCAAACAGAACCGGCGTTTGGCACACTATAGGTGGTCGTTCATTATTAAGAAAGGATGAAAAAACCATTGCTAATATCTTTGCTGAAAACAACTATAGCACTGCTATTTTCGGCAAATGGCATTTAGGAGATAATTATCCATACAGACCTCAAGATAGAGGTTTTCAAGAAACTTTGGTTCATGGTGCTGGGGGAATTGGGCAAGTTCCAGATTTTTTTGATAACGATTATTATGACGATACATATCTGTACAACGGGAAGCCTAAAAAATATAAAGGCTATTGTACCGATGTTTGGTTTGAGGAAGCCATGAATTACATCGAAAATCAAAAAAATCAACCATTTTTTTGTTATATATCCACAAACGCACCTCATAGTCCTTTTTATGTAAATGACACATATAGTGATCTTTACAGTGGTTTACCCAATGTACCTAGTAAAGAATTTTATGGAATGATTACCAATATTGATGATAATATTGGATTGCTAATGAATAAACTGGAAGACTTAAAGATTGCAGACAATACTATACTCATTTTTATCACTGATAACGGTTCTGCCGTGGGTGAGCATAAATCTAAAAAAATAAACCCATATAATGCTGAAATGCGAGGTAAGAAAAGCAGCGAGTATGATGGCGGACACCGAGTACCTTTCTTTATTCGTTGGAAAAATGGTAATATAGAAGCCGGTAAAGATATTTCACAAATTACATCTCATATTGATGTTTTGCCAACACTAATTGATTTATGTAATCTTGAAGATAAAGATCAAACTTTATTTGATGGGAAAAGTTTAGTTCCACTGTTCAATAATGAATCCCATCGATGGAGTGACAGGATTTTGATTACAGATTCTCAGCGCTTACATCATCCTGTAAAATGGCGTAAAAGTGCTGTCATGTCTGATAAATATCGATTGGTAAATGGAACCGAGTTATACAATATTATTGACGATCCTTCACAACAAAACGATATAGCAGAACAACATCCAGAAATAGTAGACCAATACAGAGAGGTTTATGAAGTTTGGTGGACAGATGTTTCGGAAAGGTTTGATGAGTATACAGGAATCATAATTGGCTCAAAAATTCAGAACCCAGTGCACATTACAAGTCACGATTGGCATTCAGAATCACAAGTTCCATGGCATCAAAGACATGTTAGAGCCGGAATTCAAGAAAACGGATTTTGGGTTTTAGATGTAGAAGAAACAGGTGAATATGAAATTACTTTGAGTAGATGGCCATTGCATTTACAGCATCCTATTTCGTCAGGAAAAATAGAAAGACCAGCAATTGCAGGAACAAGCGTTGGTGAAAGTAAAAGGGGAGAGGTTTTAGCAATTACAAAAGCAAAGATTAAATTTGGAGAACAGTCTTTCGAGAAAAAAGTAAGAAAAGATGATTTTAAAGTCAGTTTTAAAATCAAATTAAAGTCTGGTGAAGGGCAACATTTTCAATCATGGTTTGAGGGAGAACAAATCAATATGGGAGCTTATTATATCAAAATCTTGAAGAAATAAATGATAACTTTTCAATATCTACAAATGAAGCTTTATAAACTTTCATTAATTTTTATGGTTTACTGTTTTTTGACTACTCCCCATAGTTTTGCTCAAAAGACCAAACCCAATGTAATTATCATTATGACAGATGACATGGGCAATAATTTAGGAAACTTAGGTAATCCTTGGCTAAAAACACCCAATATTGATAAGCTTAGTGAAGAGTCAGTTCTTTTAACCAATTTTCATCAAGACTTATTGTGTACTCCCTCAAGAGCAAGTTTGATGACTGGAAAATATTCGCTTAGAACTGGCGCTTGGAGAACAAGTTTAGGTAGAAGTAATATGCGCCCAGAAGAAATTACTGTCGCAGAGGTTTTTCAAACAAATGGTTATAGAACAGGTAGTTTTGGCAAATGGCATTTGGGAGATGTGTGGCCTTTTAGATCGATAGATCAGGGTTTTGAGGAAGCAGTAAATCTTAATTGTGGCGGAATTGGTCAAGTATCAGATTATTGGGGTAACGACTATTTTGATGATGTCTATTATCACAATGGGAAACCACAGCAATACAAAGGTTATTGTACTGACGTATTTTTTGATGAAACCATCAGGTTTATCAAAGAATGTAAAGTAGCACAAGAACCTTTTTTTATCTATTTGGCACCCAATATTGCACACTTACCAAGAATTGTTGAAGAAAAATATTCAAAACCTTTTTTAGAAAATGGACACGATAAAAACCAAGCTATTTTTTATGGCATGATTCAGAATTTAGATGAAAATTTTGGGCGATTAACAAAGACTTTGAAAGAACTCGATTTAGAGGATGACACCATTATTATTTTTACAACCGATGATGGAACTGCAGCTTATGCGTCTCAGTTTGATAAACATGGTTGGGCACTAAATTCAGGGTTTAATATGGGACAAAGAGGAGGTAAAGGATCTTCATATGAAGGCGGACATCGATTGTTTTTTTACATTAAATGGATAGGTGGGAAGTTACAAGGCGGACAAAAAATTGACGAATTGACATCCGTGATGGATGTGTTTCCAACGTTGATAGATTTGTGTGATATACAGTCTGAGTCTAAAATGGATTTTGATGGAAATTCGATAAAAAATTTGTTGTATGGTGAAGCTGCTGAAAATAGAACTTTGGTATTTTCTAAACTAGCTCCCAACAAACCAGATAATTTTAAAAGAAACAAATTTTGTGTAGCAGAAGGAGACTGGAGATGGGTTGACAGAAAAGAACTATACAATGTAAAAAAAGACAGAGAGCAAAGAAATAATCTAATTGATATGTATCCAGATATTGTACAACGTCTTGAAAATAAATTGAATATTTTTTTACAAAAGAATGCACAAGAAAGAGAGACTGCTGTTCGATTTATACTTGGGGATGAACAAAAAAAGTCTATCACATTAACCACACAAGATTTATGGGTAAAGTCGGCTTTTAATCAATCACATGTAAAAAAATTATCGAATGGATCTGGTTCATGGAAAGTAGTTTTTGTACAAACCGGAACATATAAATTTACTTTATCACGTTTTCCTTTGTACACGAATTTGCCATTTAACGAAAAAGTGAACGGCAAAAGAAGTAAATCGTTTACACCAACACATGCTAAAATATCCATTAACAACAAAGAATATGAAGCTTTTGTTGGAGAGACAGATACAAATGTTTTTTTTGAGTTGGAAATTGAAAAAGGGGCAGCAGATATAGAAACATGGATTTTTTCTAAAGAAGGAATTATTATTCCTTCTTATTTTTTAGAAGTTGAATTAATAAATGGAATCAACAACACATGAAATCTCCATTTAAAAAGCACACTGTAATTATTCTATGTCTGTTTTGCGGAATACTAATCAATGCTCAGAAATCAAATCAGGACAAGCGCCCTAACATCATTTTTTTACTCACAGATGACCAACGTTACGATGCTTTAGGTTGCATGGGAAATACAGAAATTCATACGCCAAACATAGATCGTTTAGCTGATAGAGGAGTAATTTTTGATAATTATTATACAACAACTGCAATTTGTATGGCAAGTCGTGCTCAGATTATGACAGGAATGTATGAGTATAAAACGGGATGCAATTTTACACATGGTCCTTTGTCACAAGAAAAGTTTGAAGAGTCGTACCCCGTACTTCTTAGAAAATCAGGTTACACAACAGGTTTTGCAGGTAAGTTTGGTTTTGCAGTAACGCCCAACGCTACTGATAAAGCGGGTTATCATACAGATGATGTGATGCCAATAGATCAGTTTGATTGGTGGAAAGGTTGGAATGGTCAGGGCTATTATAAGACTGAAAAGAACAAGCATTTTGTGGAATATGCTAACGAATTTCCACATGTTTCAAAAGCCTTGGGTGCAGCTTCTGTAGATTTTATCAAAGAATACGCAAATGATGATAAGCCTTTTTGCTTATCGATAAGTTTTAAAGCACCACATAATCCTGTGCATCCAGACCCGAATTATAACGATGTTTATAAAGGTATATCATTTACGCGTCCTGCTAATTTTGGAAAACAAAATGCTGAACATTTACCAATTCAATCAAAATTAGGACGACAGTATAACAAATTAAGCAATCGTTGGAATGAGGATAAGTTTGATGCTTCTATGGCAAAATATTATCAGCTAATTTATGGAATTGATATTGCGGTTGGGATGATTTTAGACGAATTGGAAAAGCAAGAGATTGCAGATAATACCATTGTCATTTATACAACAGATAATGGATACAGCACAGGTGCTCACGGATTTGGTGGTAAAGTCTTACCATATGAAGAAGCTTCAAGAGGTCCTTTGTTAATTTATGCTCCAGGAACCAAATCAGAGGGAAAAAAATGGAGAAGTAAAGCATTGGTTGGTAATATTGATATGGCACCAACAATTTTAGATGCTGCTGGTTTGAAAATTCCAAAGCACATGGATGGAAAGAGTCTTTTAAAAATAATGAATAAGCAAAATACGACGGTCAAAGACCATCAAGCAATTATTCAGACCTGGGGAGAAAATCAAACCCATTCTTTGTCTATTGTTTCTGACAATTACAAATACTTGTACTGGTTTTATGGCGAGGGTATGGAGCCAAAAGAGGAGCTCTACCACTTGTCTAAAGATGCTTTTGAACTACAGAACTTGGTTTCAAATCCAATATTTGGTAAAAAATTAGATTATATGCGTCAATTGTATGATGATTTTGTAGCAACATGGAAAGATGAAGCGGTGCCGTACAACGGCTATTCTAAATACGCTGTATTGTTTAATAGGCATATTCCTTGGAAAGATAAAAAGCACCTGATGAAAACTAGAAAGAAGTAAGTTTTTCTTACCTTCTTCTAGTTGAATTTAATCTACTGTGTTCATCAAAACGAATGTTTTCTCGTTTATGTTTTAAGTCGTCAATTTTTTGACTTAAGTCGCATTGAAAGCGAATCATATACGCCCAAGGTTTTGATTTAGATTGTGTAATGTGTGAAATTCCCCAAGTAAATCCTTGTCCGTTTGACGTATTTGTGTATTTGTCTTCACAAAATAAACCTGCAGCATCAGGAGGAAGAATAATATGAGATTTAACTTCAAAATTGATTCCATCCTCCGCCCATTGAATGGTATTTTTCTCAGGGCCGTTAGCAGTAATCATAGTAGCAACTCCATCTTTATAAGGCCACACTAAGGCTTCGTGACCGCTTGCAGAAACAGGGTTTATAGGATGCTTGATAAAAGGTCCTTTTGGATTCTTAGCAATAGCAAGTCCCATTGAAAAATTAGGATACGGTTTTTTTAAACCAACCCCTTTTGGCATTGGATGTTCACTTCCAACCCCCATAGGATGTGCTTTATAATACATCCAAATTTCACTATTTCTAACAATTAGATTTGGATCATGAACTTTATGACTATCAAAATCTCCATAAGACTCAATATGAGCTCTTTTAGTAGAACTTTCAACAAACTTACCTGGTTTTCCAGGTTTTAATACAGGAGTATCAAATCGATGCCAAGGGCCGTCTGGACTTTCAGACCAACTCATCCCTATTACGTTTTTGGAACGTTCTGTATAGGGATATGAAACTGCCTGATAATACAGGTAGTATTTGCCTTCATATTGCAATATATCTGGGGTAAAAACACTTCTGTCATCAAACGAACCTTCAGGACCTCTAGAAACAGATACACCTTGTTCCTCCCAGTTGATGCCATCTTTAGAGGTTGCGTAATAGATATCACAAAGATCCCAAGTATTTGCTGGTACTGTTTTCGTTGCTTTTTTATAGCCTACTGGAGCAACTGTTTTTGAACTCCTAGTATAATATACATAGTAAGTATCCTTTATCTTAATTATAGTACTCGGATCTCTTCTAGAAACACCCTCCTCGTATTCCAATCCTTTCAAGGGATAATAGCTAAAGCTTGTATAGAACTCATTTTGGGATGGTTCTGTTTGTCCCCATTGTTCTAAATATCGTTCCATCGACGCACTTAGTTTTTTACCATCATAGTACCCGTCTAAGTTGTTGTGAAGTATGTTTTGTGTTGAGATTCCCCCCACATTTTTATTACAACTTAAACAAAAACAACAGATTGAAATTGAGAAAATAATTAATTGCTTCATAATTTACGGAATGGGAATTAAGCGTATTTGTCTTAAAGAAAAACCAGCTTTGTTTTTAAAATTAATTTTTAAAGCTTTCAATGTAATGGAATTCGTACCTTTTGTTAGGTTGAACTCACCTAAAGAGGTTACTTTAAAAGTATTATATAAATCTTTGGGTGCCTTTTCTTCATAGTGTTTTTCAACTATATAATTAGAAGAGTTTTGATTTACAGTTACTTCAACCTCGTGTCCTTCATCAAATAGTGCAAATGCAGTTGGGGTCGCCATTTTTTTTCTACCTGTGGTAATAATTTCTAATTTGTATCTACCAGTTTTGTTAACTTTAAAATCCCAAGTTAATGTTCCTTTTGGTTTGCGATACATAGTTAAGGCTCCGAATCTAATTTTTGCTCCTGTGGTATTTGTTGCTGCCTCTGTTTCTAACTGAATTGTTCCATCATAGTTTTGAGCCAAAACATCCTCAACAGAAAGAATTCCATCTAATTCAACTTCTAGAACACTTACATAA
Organism: uncultured Bacteroidota bacterium; assembly: GCA_902619855.1. GTDB lineage: Bacteria > Bacteroidota > Bacteroidia > Flavobacteriales > Flavobacteriaceae > UBA724. The sequence continues at coordinate 24,332 of CACNGE010000010.1, read as the reverse complement.
GGATCTGTAGGGATTTTAGGTAAATGAAAAATGGTGTAGTCCCCTTCTTTTTCAGTTTTTATCTGTTTTCCATCGCTCAAAAATTGAGCGCATTTTATTTTTGTATTCAGTCCATGAATTGCCAGATTATTGTCTTTTGGCCAATCGGAAATGTTTAAATACAATTTACCAGGCTGTTGTGTAATACTTCCCCATCTAAAAGCTTGTTTAAAAGGGCTAGGACTTGCTTTTTCAATCGCTTTTTTATTCACTTGCATCCATTTACCGATTTGCTGTAATCTATCCAAACTTGCTTGCGGTATGGAGCCATCCCCTTTTGGGCCAATATTTAGAAGATAATTTCCATTCATGGCAACTGAATGAGTGAGTTGCCATAAGAGGTATTTTGTACTTTTCCAATGATTGTCATCTCGTTTGTACGCCCAAGTATGATTCATCGTTACAGGCACTTCCCAAGCTGATTCTTGTCTGGTTTTTGGCAAGCTGTTATCTTCCATTTGAACATAGTCTCCCAACTCATTTCCAATTCTGCCACTCACAATAATTTGTGGTTGCAATTGTTTTGAAACGTTCAAAAAAGCTTGGCTTTCTTCTTTGGTCATTTTATAAGGCGTATCAAACCAAATCATATCAATTTCGCCATATTTTGTTAGCAACTCTTTAATCTGTGGAATTGCTTTTGATTTCATGTAATACTCAAATCCTTCTTTGGAGTAGGAATACTCTGAATCCCAGTTGTTTCCTTGTGCTCCGGGATATGTCCAATCTTGATTTTGAGAGTAATAGAATCCTAGTTTTAATCCATGTTTATTACAAGCTTTTACAAATTGCTCAACTATATCCTTTTCATAAGGGGTGGAATCTACTACATTAAAATAGTGCTCTGAGTCAAACAGTGCAAATCCATCATGATGTTTGGTGGTTAAGACGATATATTTCATTCCTGTTTCCTTGGCCAATTTCACCCAGGCCTCTGGGTTTAATTGAACTGGATTGAAGTTTTGTGCCAATTGTTGGTACTCTTTAACAGGGATTTCCGCATGTTTTAAAATCCACTCTCCAATCCCCTTTACAGGTTTATTTTTCCAATATCCCTCCAATCCAGAATACAATCCATAATGAATAAACATACCAAATCTTGCTTGCTGAAACCACTTCATTTTATTAAAGCTATGTTTTTCAGAATTATTTTTTACATCTAAGTTTTGAGAAAAACTAGTAAAAACAAAACCCATTAAAACAATAAGAATATTGATCCGTTTGGTTTTAGTAATCAAGCCCATATTAATCTTTGTTAATAGATTTATTGATTCCGATTTCTTTTAGGTTGATATCTTTGAAACTAGGAATGTCAGGGAAGCTCAAAATAGAATTTAACTCCAATCCATGCGATTGAGAGTTCCTTCTAATATTCAATGGAAAATCTTTTAGATAATGGTTGTCAACAACACGATGATTTGAAATCTTTTTGATTTTGGAACTTACTTTTAACTTGTATGGAGCCATTAAAAATACGCCACTTTCGTTTCCAAGTTTAAAGGCGCCCTTTGCCCCCTTGTCATTTCCTTCAAAATCTGGAAGAAATTCATCAGAACTGAAGGTGTAAATATTATTTTTAAAAGTTGATGATTGATATCTGATCTCAAACCAATTTATCCATTCAAGGCTATTTGTGTCTTTAAAGAAAAATGAATTCGCCCCTTTTAAATCATACATGTCCAATTGCGACTTTCTATTTTTCTTCGAAGAAATCTTCTTAAGAGATTGATTAGAAACATGATCCAAAATAACTTTCGGAGAATCATGTAATTTATTGATTACTTCTTTTATCTCTGGATATTGTTGTGTAAAATCTGTAAACAACTTATCACTTTTTTTAAAGTGATTTTTAGCATCGTTGTACCAAGAGTTTAAGTAATTTGTAGTGTTAAATGCTTTGATAATATGCGATCCTGTTTTGTACGCAAATGGACAGTTGATTGCAATATTGTTGCTTACCACATTTTGTCCACCTCCGTGAATGTAAACTGCTGCATTTTTTGATCCTTTTGTGCCATTTCCAACGTTATAAAACACATTTCCATACACATAGTTTCCCATAGTATAATTGTCTAGATAAGCTCCGTTTGTGGAAATATTTTCGAAGTAATTATGCGCTATTTTATTTCCTCTATTGAAAAACTGATTTCCAGTAGCCAGGTAAACAGCACCACCATCAAAACGATGGTATTTTGGTAAATCGTGGATATAATTCTTTTCTGTTATACAATTATTGGCATATTTCATTTTAACAGCAAAATGTGGTGTGTTGTAGATTTCGTTATTTCTAGCTGAGTTTCCATTTCCTGCTAGAGTAATTGCTGGCACTTGGGATTTTTGATCAAAGGCAATATCATATATTTCACAATTGCTAACCAAATTGTTTTCATTTACTAGATTAAAGCTCCTTGTTTCATTCCCAAGTTTAACACCTCCAGCCCCCATATTATAAATATGGCAGGTGTTTACAGTTGAGTTCTGTGTGTTTTGAATAATAACTCCCCATTGATTAAAGTTTCTAATGATACAGTTTTCTACAAGAATATTATCGCTTTTGAGGCTTATTTCCTTATCCAATTTAGGGTTATTAATGAAAATTGCGTTTCCTCTACCAAACTCTAAAATAAGACCTTCAATCTTAATGTTAGAAGCTCCTGCAATATGAAACATGTTTTGTTCTTGAGTAGATAAAGTAATTGTTTTTTCTTTCACATCATAAGGAGGGTAGAAGTACAGCAGCATGTGTTCTCTGTCTATGAAATACTCTCCCTCAGTGTCCAATTCTTCTGGAATATTTTCAAAATGAAAATGAGTTACTTTTCTAAAAAAACCTAATCCCCTGTTTGAACCTGAAGCCAATTTGATTCTTCTATTTTCAATAGATTTAACTTTTGTGTATTCCCATTCCCATGAAGCTGATAAGACACCGTCTAACCAAATCTTTTCTTCGTTTTTTTTGTAAAAGTTCCATTGACTACCACGGTCAAAAGCTACTTCAAAGGTTCCGCCACCATTTTCTAAAAACTCTTTATTTAAATACCACTTATTTTGTTTTTTTTGCCCTTTGTCAATCACATTTGTTAAAGAGACGGCTCCTTTTATAAATACATCTTTAAACCTTCCATTAAATTGATTGATGTTGTCATAATACTCATTATCTTCATAAACATTTGGCCATCGTGACAAATGCATTCTTTGATGATCTACCCAAAGCATTGCGGGAGTTGTATAATATGGGTTTTTTTCAAAACCATAACCGTGTTTTACAAAGTCTCCTAAATCCGATTTTTTAATCGAAGTCCTTTTTAAGTCTAATACTTTGATTTCACTAGCAGCTTTTTCATCAATCAACTGAAAAGGCGCCTCGTTGGGATTAAAGTTTTTAAATTCATTTATATCTAATATATGTCCCCCAAAAAATCGAGCATTATTTGGGTTTTCAGCTTTGATAACCAAAGGATTTTTTTTTGTACCACTTAAATATTTTGTTATCCTGATGGGTTTGTCAATTTTATAATTTCCATCTTTAATTATAACCTCAATTCCTTGTTTAGGGTATCCGCTTCTACTTATCTGTTTGTCAACAGCGCTTAGAGCTTGATGGATAGTAGCATATTGGTGCTTCCCATTGGGCTTATTTGAAACATAATATTTTTTTTGAGCACTGAGTTTTGAATAAATTAATAATAATCCAACTAAAAAAAATAGCTTGATAAAAGGTTGAATTTTCATCTTTTGGAAGAAGAGGAGTTATTCTATAATATTTGATACTTTAAACCCAAACACATATTGCGATTTTAAATCATGAATGGAAATTGATGAAATATCTATTTTAATACCGTTGTTTGTTTCAGTGTATGGTAATGATTTTTCACAACCCATTAGTTTTACTTTTGTCTTAATTGTTGTTTTAACATCTTCAATTAAAATATTTATATTTTTTGGCCATTCGGGAGCAAAAGCGTACAAATTGTTTCCCTTCTTTGTAAACCAAAATTCTTTAAAAGCATTTCCTTTCTTTGGATTAATTGTCATCTCATAAATAGGAAACCCAGCATGAAAATCATTTTTCGTAAACGATGGAATTATTCCTGAGCTCCATTGAGCGTCCTTTATCCATTGTTTAGTGTCATAAATTCCTTCACCATAAACAGAAAGCCAGTTGCCAATTTCAATTAATCGTTGTTGCATAATTACCGGAATGGTTCCATCGGCATTTGGACCAATGTTTAACAACAAATTACCACCTCTACTCACAATATCGACCAGCATAAATATAAGTTCCTTAGCAGTTCGATAATCATCGATATTTTCAATACGATTAATGCCAAAAGACATACCAATTCCTCTGTTTTCTTCCCAGGGTGTAGTACCATCAGCAAAACCAGAGCCATATTCTGTGGTATAATACCCACCATGTTTACCTCTTACTTTTCCCCATCTGTCATTAAAAACTAACTCTTCTTTGTTGGCTGCATTATTCAATGCCCAAGATAAAAATGGTAGAGTTCTCCATTTTTTGTAATCCATCCACCAATCTCCATCTGAAAATAACAATGCTGGTTCATAATTGGTCACAAGTTGCTTTAACTGAGGTAGCATTACCTTATCGATATATTTATCTAAACCCTTTTGAGCAGTTTCGATTTCTTCATTAGAAAATTTGTTATTTTTTGTATTACCACCTTTAAAGTTAACAGCCATGCTGCCTTTACTCAAAATCGACTGTTGCTCTTTTGGCCAATATGGATTGTACCAATCCCAAATAGAATAATACAAACCCATTTTTAACCCAGCATTTTTTACCGCAGATGTTAAGTCTCCCACCAAATCTCTTTCTGGTCCAGATTCTACTGAATTCCAAGCCATACCATAGCTTTCACTGGCTTCAGTACTAGGGAATAAACAATACCCATCATGATGCTTAGAAGTCAACACTACATATCTTGCACCTGAACGTTTAAATACATTTGCCCATTCATCTGGATTGAACAATTCTGCTTTAAACCCATCTCTGAAATTATAATAAGGATAATCACTTCCATAATTTTTATTATGGAATTTTGTTATAGCTAAATGTCTTTCTCTCCGACTTTTTTTTGCGGTATTAGGGTCTTCATTTAAAGCATTCCAATACCACTCGGCATAAGTGCCTTTATTGGAGTACCCCGGAACGGAGTACAATCCCCAGTGAATAAATATTCCAAATTTGGCATTGCTAAACCATATTGGATTTTCTCTTTCATCTATAGATTCCCAATTTGGTTGATAAGTTTGCTGACTAAAAATCGATGTTGTAAAAACGATTGTCAATAAAAGATAATATTTTTTAATAAACATGGTCAAAATTCTATTTTAGATATCATCAAAATTAAACATCACAGTTTCTTAACACAAGGCTATAATTCACAATGAATAACACAAATACTACAAAGCTTTAAAAATTGTAGAATTTATGTTATTAATTGTTTCAATTGAGATAATTAAAGTTTAGAAATTTTTGTAAATTTTAAAATTAGAATTTAAACTAACTCAAATGAGTATTAGAACTCTAAGTTCAATTGTATTATTATCATTTCTAACGCTTAATGATTTTTCTTTAGTTGCTCAAGAAATTGAAAAAACAAATGGCAAAGACTGGAATATACCAAAATCTCCGCTATGGGATGAATTGATTAAAGAGTCAATTCCTGAATGGATGATTGATGCCAAATTTGGAATGTACACGCATTGGGGAATTTATTCTGTACCAGCACATGGTGGACCAGATTATGTAAAGGAGTTGTATTCGCCTAATGGTGAAGATAGAAAAGGAGTAAAAAAGTATCACGAAAAAAAGTATGGTCCAATTGAAGATTTTGGATACAAAGATTTTATATCAATTTTTAATGCCCCTAAGTTTGATGCACAAGAATGGGTTTCAATAATGAACAATGGTGGTGCTAGATTTGGTGGAATTTGTCTAGCTCATCATGATGGTTTTTGTTTATGGAACTCTGAATACACCAAATGGGATTCAATGGATATGGGTCCAAAAAGAGATATTTATGGAGAAATTGCTGCAGAGATAAGAAAAACGGATATGAAGTTATTGGCAACATTCCATATGGCAAGAAGTTATGGTTACATGTTCAGTAAAGATCATACTTCAGAAGAGCGTGAAATTTGGGATATTTATGATCAAGAAAATGATTGGATTTATCGTAATCCTCAAACTGAATCGAAAGAAAACTTTGCTGCTGAATGGGCTAATAAAGTTCGCGAGGTAATTAACAAATATCGCCCAGACGTACTTTGGTTTGATGGTTTGTCTAGCTCTATTAAAAAGGATGAAGTGCCACAGGATACCATAGTAAATATATTTCAAGACTATTACAATTTGAAAGGAATAGATGGTGATGATGTAGTGGTTTGTAACAAATTACCAAGCAGTAAGGTTTGGAATTTTCCTCTAGGCTTTGGCTTGCGTTGCTACGAGAATTGTCGTGATATGGAAGAGAAACCCGAAGGATATTGGCTATCAGACAGGGCAATTAGTTATCCCTGGTCCTATGTGAATAATAAGAATTATAAAGATAAAGCGCCTTATCATATCCGAAGTCTAATTGATATGGTGAGCAGAGGTGGAATTATGTTGATGTCTTTAACTCCAAGAGGCGATGGTTCTATCGATCCGCAAGAAATTGAAATAATGAAAGGTATTGGTACTTGGTTGAATACAAATGGAGAAGCGATATATGGAACTAGAAAATGGAAGGTTTCTTCAGAAGGTACTGCCGAAATGCTTAAATATGTTGAACGTAAAAAAACCTATCGTTGGACTTTTAGAGAATTAGGAGCAGCTGATGTTAGGTTTACAAGAAGTAAAGACAATACCAAGTTGTTTGCTATTGTTTTAGGAAATCCTGAATCTGGAACTTATACCATTAAATGTCTAAATAAAGATGAAAAAATTGCTACAGGTGGTATTTCAAAAATTTCACTGGTTTCCACAAATGAAGTTGTTCATTGGAAACAAACTAAAGAAGGTTTGATCATTGAATTTCCTTTACAAGGAATTAACGATATTGCAAATGCGTTTAGAATTGAAATAGAGGGCAGACTTTTATATTAAATTTGTCAGACAACATGTTAGTAGTTCAATTACTGGTTTTTAATTTTTTTCAAACTGTTAAAGGATTTAAAAATATATCAATTTTTAGCAATGAAATATATAGTTTGTGAAAAACCTGGAAAGTTTCTGTTGAAAGAGAAAGAAGCGCCAGTTAGAAAAGAAAATGAAGCCTTATTAAAAATTAATATGGTTGGAATTTGTGGTACCGATCTACACGCTTATGCCGGGAATCAGGCGTTTTTTACCTATCCTAGAATTTTAGGTCATGAGTTGGCCTCTGAAGTTTTAGAAATTGGAGAAAATGAAAAAGGTATTAAGAAAGGAGATAAGGTTGTAGTTATGCCTTACATAAGTTGTGGTGAATGTATTGCTTGCAGAAATGGTAAAACTAACTGTTGTGCAAATATTTCAGTTTTAGGTGTTCATGATGATGGCGGAATGCAGGAACAAATTGTTGTTCCAGTAAATATTTTGTTGCCAGCAAACCACCTATCAGACGATCAAATGGCAATAGTAGAACCATTAGCAATTGGTGCTCATGCCTTAAGGAGATCCAATATTTTAGCTGGAGAAACTATAGCAGTGGTTGGTTGTGGGCCAATCGGAATTGGTATAATAAAATTAGCACAAATTGCCGGAGCTAAAGCCATTGCAATAGATATGAACGAACAACGTTTGAAATTTGCTAAGGATCAGATAGGGGTAGATTATATTTTGAAAGCAGGAGACGGTACGATTGAACAAGTATCAGAAATTACTAATGGGGACTTATGTGATGCTGTTTTTGATGCTTCAGGTAATAAATTTGCCTTAGAGTCATGTCCAGATTATATGTCTCATGGAGGAAGATTTGTGTTAGTAGGTTTGTCTAAAGGAGAGCTAACCTATACACATCCAAAAGTACACGCTAAAGAAATGACATTAATGTGTAGTAGAAATGCTTCTACAGAGGATTTTGAACATGTTATTAGTGTATTAGATCAGTTTCCAACGGAATCTTTCATCACACACAATGTTCCGTTCACTAAAATGATAAAACATTTTGATAGCTGGCTGGATCCAGAAACAGGAGTGATGAAAGCAACTGTGAACTTTAATTAACAAACACAAATAAAGATAACAAAAGATGAGTAGAGTAGTGACCTTTGGAGAAATCATGTTAAGATTAGCGCCGCAGGGATTTTTAAGATTTTCACAAGCCAATAGTTTTGATGTTGTTTATGGTGGAGGTGAATCTAATGTAGCGGTATCCTTAGCTAATTACGGCATAGATGTGGATTTTGTAACTCGCTTACCAAAGAATGATATAGGAGATTGCGCAATGTTGGAGATGCGTAAACGTGGTGTGGGTGTAGATAAGATTGTATATGGCGGTGATCGATTAGGGATCTATTTCTTGGAAACAGGAGCAGTGAGCAGAGGCTCAAAAGTTGTTTATGACAGAGCACATTCGGCAATTGCAGAAATAAAATCTGGAATGATCAATTGGGAAGACGTATTTAAAGAGGTAGAATGGTTTCATTGGACAGGGATAACTCCAGCCATTTCACAAGGAGCAGCCGATGTTTGTCTAGAAGCTGTTAAAGTAGCAAGCAGACTGGGAGTAACCATATCAACCGACCTTAACTATCGTGCAAAACTATGGAAGTATTGTGATGATGCAAATAGAGAAGCAATCATGACCGAATTAACTTCATATTGCGATATTGTTTTAGGAAACGAAGAAGACGCAGAGAAACATTTTGGCATCCATCCAGAAGGATTGGATGTACACAAGCAAGGGCATGATGTAAAAGCAGAAAATTTCATATCAGTATGCAAACAGATGATGCAGAAGTTCCCTAGAGCTAAAAAGGTGATTACCACTCTTAGAGGATCTATTTCAGCTTCACATAACACTTGGGCAGGTGTAATGTATGATGGAGAAAAGATGTATGAGACTCGTCAATACCAGATCACTGATATAGTAGATCGCGTTGGAGGAGGAGATTCTTTTATGGGAGGATTGATTTATGGATTTTTATCTTATGGAGATGATAACCAGAAAGCACTAGATTTTGCAGCAGCAGCATCTTGTTTAAAACACACCATCAAAGGGGATGCAAATCTGGTAACTGTAGCAGAGGTAGAAAAACTATTAAGTGGGGACACCTCAGGAAGAGTTGCGAGATAGAAAAGAATTTATAAGTATTAATTTTGATTTGATTTTTATAATAAATAAAATTTACAGTTAAATAAATCATAAATTTTACAATGGCACAGTTTTCAAGAATCGAAGTAGCAACAAGAATGAAAGAGGTAGGGTTGATTCCTTTGTTCTTCAATAATGATATAGAATTAAGTAAAAAGGTATTAAAAGCCTGCTATGATGGGGGTGCAAAATTGTTGGAGTTTACAGCAAGAGGAGATTTTGCACATGAGGTCTTTGGAGATTTAATAAAATATACAGTCAAAGAACTACCAGGGATGATTATTGGTGTAGGTTCAGTTAGCGATGCTGCACAGGCTTCTTTGTTTATGTCACTGGGAGCAAACTTTGTGGTAACTCCATTGCTTAGAGAAGACATTGCTACAGTATGTAACAGACGAAAAGTATTATGGTCTGCAGGATGTGGATCCTTAACAGAAATAGCTAGGGCTGAAGAATTGGGATGCGAGATCGTAAAGTTGTTTCCTGGAGATATTTATGGACCTCAATTTGTAAAAAGTGTAAAGGGGCCACAACCATGGACCAGTATCATGCCCACAGGTGGTGTGTCGCCAACCGAGGAGAGCCTTAAGGACTGGTTTGATGCAGGTGTGACTTGTGTGGGTATGGGATCAAAACTAATCTCTAAGGACATCATAGCTAATGAAGATTTTGCTAAACTTGAAATGAGTGTAAGAAAAGTGCTAGCTATAATTAAATCTTTGAGGAGTTAGGATGAAGAAAAACTATGTGCAAATAGATCCTAGAGACAACGTTATTGTTGCAATAACCAATTTAGAAAAAGGGCTATCTGTAAAAATTGGTAAGCAAAAAGTTGTCTTGAAAGAGAACATCAAGCAAAAACATAAATTCGCTCTGAACGATTTTGAAGTAGATGATGAAATTTTTATGTATGGATTGCTAATTGGAAAGGCTATCCAGCCAATTAAAGCAGGCAGTGCAATTACTATTTTTAATCTTAAGCACTCATCGGCTGAGTATTCCATAAAAAATAAAAATTACAATTGGGATGCCCCCGATATTTCAAAATTTGATGGTCGTACATTTGATGGCTATCATCGAGTAGATGGCAAAGTAGGAACAGCTAACTTTTGGCTGGTAATCCCATTAACTTTCTGTGAGAACAGGAATTTAGACGTAATCGAAGCTGCACTTTCTGAAAACTTAGGATATGAAACCGCAAGGGACTTTGCAGTTAATACCGATGCTTTGATTGATCAGTATAAATCAGGTGCTACTTTAGATGAGATTTTTAATACCCCAATATTATATACCAAGGAAGAAATCTCTAAAAACAGATTATTTCCAAATTTAGATGGCATCAAGTTTTTAAAGCACGATGGTGGATGTGGTGGTACTCGTCAAGATGCTGAAGTCTTGTGTAAGTTGTTGGCTGGATATATCACAAATCCTAATGTTGCAGGAGCTACAATTTTAAGCTTGGGTTGTCAGAACGCTCAAGTTGAAATGATGCAAAAAGCATTGAATAATTTTGATCCAAATTTTAAAAAACCCGTTTACATATTAGAGCAACAAAAGATTGATAGCGAAAGAAAGCTAATTGAAGAAGCAGTAAAGCGCACTTTTTTAGGATTAATTGAAGCTAATAAGATCGTAAGAAAACCAGCACCATTAAGCAAACTGGTATTGGGCTTAGAATGTGGAGGATCGGATGGTTTTTCAGGAATTTCTGCAAATCCAGCTTTAGGTTATTGTTCAGATCTACTGGTCGCATTAGGAGGTTCACCTGTATTGACTGAATTCCCAGAGTTAAATGGTGTTGAACAAGAAATTATCAATAGATGCGAAACCAAGGTATCTGCTCGAAAGTTTTATAAGATTATGCGTGCCTATTCAGCAGCAGCTGTAGCAGTTGGTTCTGGTTTTGAAAGCAATCCTTCTCCTGGAAATATTAAAGATGGTTTGATTACTGATGCTATGAAATCGGCAGGAGCCGCAAAAAAAGGCGGAACTTCTCCAATTGTTGATGTTCTGGATTACACAGAACAAGTTAAAAAGCAGGGATTGAATTTATTGTGTACGCCAGGAAACGATGTAGAAAGTACAACGGGACTTGCCGGTTCGGGTTGCAATATTACCGTGTTTACCACCGGATTGGGAACTCCTACAGGAAATCCTATTATGCCAGTTTTAAAATTGTCAAGTAATACAGATCTATACAATCGCATGAATGATATAATAGACATTAACGCAGGAACAGTGATAAGTGGAGAAGACTCTATTGAAAGTGTGGGAGAAAAAATTCTGGAATACATCATTGCTGTTGCAAGTGGAAAGGTATCATCAAAGGCAATGGATCAAGGAAATAACGATTTTATTCCTTGGAAAAGAGGAGTGTCTTTGTAAATTAAAATTCAAGAAAATGTATAAATATGAACGTCCTTAATAGAAATACAGTACAGGCTGATTCATATACTGAAAGAATTTTGCAGTTTGGTGAAGGAAATTTTTTAAGAGCTTTTGCCAATTGGATGATACATGAAATGAACCACCAAGCCAATTTTGATGCTGGTGCAGTAGTTATTCAACCAATAGCTAATGGCTTAATAAAAACACTGAATGATCAAGATGGTTTATATACTTTATTCTTGAACGGAATTAAAAATGGCGAAGTTTTAAGCGAATCAAAAGTCATTGATTGTATTCAAAGAGGAATCAATCCCTATGAAGATTATGATGCGTATTTAGCAAATGCTGAGAATCCTAATCTTAGATTTGTGATTTCAAATACAACCGAAGCTGGCATTTCTTATAATCCAAAAGATAATCTAGAAGATTCTCCTCAAGCGAGCTTCCCCGGTAAATTAACAGCATTGTTGTACAAAAGATTCCATTATTTTAACGGAGCTCCAGAAAAAGGATTGATTGTAATACCTTGCGAATTGATTGATAGAAACGGAGACAATTTAAAGAAGATTGTACTACAATATGCCACTGATTGGAATCTGGGCAAAGGCTTTGTTTCTTGGATAAATAATGACAACATTTTCTGTAATACATTGGTAGATCGTATTGTTCCAGGATATCCTAGAGATAAAATAGATACTATTACAGAAGAATTGGGTTATATTGATAATTTGGTTGTAGAGGGAGAGCAATTCCACTTGTGGGTGATTGAAGCTCCAGAGTCACTAAAAAATGAAATTCCTGCTAAAACTTGCGGATTAAATATTGTCTTCACAAATAATATGGAGCCCTACAGAACTCGTAAAGTTCGTATTTTAAATGGAGCTCATACAAGTTTGGTTCCAGTAAGCTATTTATATGGAATTGATAAAGTTCGTGAATCTTTAGAAGATCAAGTTGTTGGTAAGTTTATACAGAATGCTATTTTTGAAGAAATATGCCCTACACTTGATCTGCCAGAACAAGAATTAAAACAATTTTCAAATGCTATCTTGGAGAGATTTAGAAATCCATACTTAGAACATGATTTGATTAGTATTTCTTTAAACTCAATATCTAAATACAAAACACGTGTATTACCCTCCGTTTTAGAATATATCAAAAGAGAAAATGCGCTTCCAAAGCGCTTATTGTTCTCATTAGCTGCCTTAATTGCTTTCTACAGGGGAGATAGAAATGGGGTAAATATCCCCTTAAAAGACGATCAGTCTGTCTTAGATTTCTTTGCTGATCAATGGGTAAAATTTGATGTAAAAGCTATTACAAAAGCAACTTTGCAGAATGTAGATTTTTGGGGACAAGATTTAACTAAATTCAATGGTTTACTTGAAGAAGTTACTACAAGCTTAATTGAAATTACTAAACATGGAATGAAAGAAGCATTAAATGATTTTATGAAGTACTAAAACGTTAAGTTTATAAAAATAGAATTTCAGCTTAAAAAAGGATATGATTATAGATTCACATCAGCATTTTTGGAATTACGAACCTGAAAAACATTCGTGGATAGATGATGAAATGTTTGTAATCCGACGCGATTTTCTTAGTGATGATTTACAAAAAGTATTTACTGAAAATGGAGTAGATGCTTGTGTAGCTGTTCAAGCAGATCAAACTACTGAAGAAACCGATTTTTTAATTTCTATTGCAGAAAATAACAACTTTATCAAAGGAGTTGTAGGTTGGGTAGATCTTCGATCTGAATCCATCGAAGAAGATTTGTTAAAGTACAAAAAATATGATGTAGTTAAAGGCTTTAGGCATGTAGTTCAGGGAGAGCAAGATCATAATTTTATGCTACGTCCAGAATTTTTAAGAGGAATAGAACTTCTTGGTAAATATGATTTGTGCTACGATATTCTCATCTTTCCACATCAACTAGGAGCAACTTTAGAGTTAGTGAAGAAGTTTCCTAACCAAAAATTTGTGATAGATCATATAGCAAAACCTTATATAAAAGATGGCTTTTTCGAAGGTTGGGCAGTTATGATGCGAGAGATTGCGAAACACCAAAATGTATACTGCAAAATTTCAGGTATGATCACTGAAGCAGATTACAAGACCTGGACTCCAGAACAAGTTCATCCTTACATGAAGTTGGTATTGGAGTCTTTTGGAGCTAGTAGAGTTATGTATGGTTCAGATTGGCCAGTATGTTTGGTTGCCGGCAACTATTCTATGGTAAAGGCTTTGGTTACAGATTTTATTACAGGCCTGAGTCAAGAACAGAAAAATGCTATTATGGGAGGAAATGCCGTTAAATTTTACAACTTAAAATAAACATCTAAATGGATTTAGAATTAAAAGATAAAGTAGTAGTAATTTCTGGTGCTGCTGGAATAAAAGGAAGTATAGGCGAAACGATGTTAAGACATTTGGTTAATGAAGGAGCTATTCCTGCAATTATTGATAGAAATGATAGAGGTTTTGAATATGTTGAGGAAATTCAGAAAAAAGGAATTGATGCTACATTTTGTAAAACTGATGTGACAGATCCAGACCAGATAGAAAATGCAGTGAATACTATTGCTGAAAAGTATAGTAGAATTGATGTGGTGATCAACAATGTTGGTGTAAACGACGGCGTTGGTTTAAATGCTTCATATCAAGATTTTATGTGGTCATTAAAACTTAATATGGTGAGTTATTTTTTAGTTGTAAAACATGCGCTACCTTATTTAAAATCTTCAAAAGGAAATATTTTAAACATAGGTTCAAAAGTTGGTCTTACGGGTCAGGGAGGAACTTCAGGTTACGCCGCGTCTAAAGGTGGTGTTTTAGGATTAACTAGAGAATGGGCTGTAGATTTGATTAAAGACGGAATTCGAGTTAATGCAATAATCATTGCCGAAAGTTTTACACCTGCTTATGCAGCTTGGATCAAAACTCTAGAGAACGGCGAAGAGAAGTTAAAATCAATCATAAATAAAATTCCATTAGAAAATAGGATGACAACTCCAGATGAAATTGCACATACTGCATTATTCACAATTTCAAATAAGTCTTCACATACAACTGGACAGTTTTTGTTTTGTGATGGTGGTTATGTACATTTAGACAGATCTCTTTTGACAGAATAGAACTTTTGTTATACTTTATGTTACAAATGAGTTCATTATCATGTATTTGTTTAATTAATTTGCACATATTGTCATTGGTATAAAATGAATAAAATTGCAAGAACTCCACTCGTAAGAAAAGAGCTGCTTTTTCCATTTATAATTATCACCTCCTTGTTTGCTTTATGGGGAATTGCCAATGACTTAACAAATCCAATGGTTTCTGCGTTTAAAAAGGTAATGCCAGAGCTTTCAAACGTACAGGCATCTTTAGTTCAGTTTGCATTTTATTTTGGTTACTTCTTTATGGCACTACCTGCAGCTTTGTTTATAAGAAAGTACAGCTACAAATCTGGAATAATTTTAGGGTTGATATTATATGCCATTGGTTCTTTTTTGTTTTATCCTGCGGCAGCTTTCGAAGAATTCACTTTCTTTTTAATATCACTTTGGGTAATTACATGCGGATTAGCTTTTTTAGAAACCACTTCAAATCCATTGATTTTATCATTGGGAGATAAAGAAACTTCTACAAGACGATTAAACTTAGCTCAGGCTTTCAATCCCATTGGCTCTTTAACAGGAATGATTATTGCGCAGGTATTTGTCATCGGCGCTTTAAGATCTGACGATTATACAACTGAAGCGTACAATGCTTTATCTGGACCAGAACTGGCAGCGATTAGAGAAAATGATTTGGGGATAATTAGTATTCCTTACATCGGACTAGGAATTTTGGTCCTAATAATCATGCTTATAATTTTATTTACAAATATGCCAAACAGTGCAGATCAAGAAAAAATGTCAGTCTCCGAATCGTTTAAAAAGCTTTTTGCGAATAGTAATTATATCTTTGGAGTAATAACACAGGCCTTTTATGTAGGTGCACAGATCATGTGTTGGACCTATATATTCCAGTATGTAGATAACCTAAATGAAAGTTCAGTTTCTGATCTTACTGCTACAAATTATAACATTGCGGCAATGATATCATTCCTAATTGGTCGTTGGATAGGTACCGCATTGATGAAAAACATCAATCCATCAAAAATGTTAATGTTTTTTGGGATAGGAGGTGTCGTTTGTAGTGCAGGAGCCATTTTGCTTCCAGGAATGTTAGGATTAATTTCATTAGTTTCAATATCCACTTTTATGTCAATTATGTTCCCAACTATTTATGGCATTGCTCTTGAGGGTATGGGAGATGAATCTAAAATTGGTTCTGCTGGTCTAGTTATGGCTATCGTTGGCGGTGCATTAATGCCAGTAGCACAAGGATGGATACTAGATTGGGGAGGAGATGGATTTGCTGATTTGAATATCTTAGGTTTTATCCCAGAAGTAAAGTTTTCGTTTATTTTACCATTGATCTGTTTAGCAGTTGTAGCAATGTATGGCTACATTACAACTAAAAGGAGTATGGCTTAATTGTAGATTGCTATGAGGACAAAACGATTTTGCTATTCGTGTGATCTTAAAGATGACAACAAGTTAATTGAAGAATACAAAGAACATCATGCAAAAGGTAATGCATGGCCTGAAGTAACTAAGAGCATCAAAGAGGCTGGAATTGTTGATATGGAAATCTACCTTATTGGTAATAGATTGTTTATGATTATGGAAGTTGATGAGACTTTCGATCAAGTCAAAAAAGCTAAAATGGATGCTGCTAATCCAAAAGTTCAGAAATGGGAAAACCTTATGTGGAAGTATCAACAAGAGCTTCCGTGGGCTAAAGATGGCGAAAAGTGGATGGAGCTGGAACAAGTATTTAAACTATAATAGAAAATTGAATGAATGACTTCTTTAAAAAACATAGGATTGGACAATTTATAATTCTGTTTTTTATTTTTCACATGAGCGCTCTGGGGCAGTCTACTTATTATGTTTCTAATTCGGTTGGAGATGACAACACTGGAAATGGCTCTCTAGATTCTCCGTTCGAAACAATCGGAAAAGCTATAAGCGTAATGGATGCAGGCGACACAGTCATCATTAGAGGAGGTGTGTATCACGAAGAAATCTCAATTGATAACTTTACTTCTTCTAATTTATCACCCACATTGATTAAAAGTTTTGATGGGGAGACTGTAATCATTGACGGAACCATTGAAATAGTAGGTCAATGGAATGATGACAATGCAAATTCATCCATTAAAGTAGTGAATGGCATTGATGACGAAATCACTCAGCTCTTTGTTGGTAACGAACAAATGGTTATGGCCAGATGGCCAAATGCACAGTTTGATATGGATTCTGAGGATGAAAATGGCGATACGCTTTACATTTTTGATAAACATAGTTGGGCAGAAGGACATGAAAACACAAGTCAAGATGGTCGGTTGTATATCGATGAAAATAAAAAAAATCCTGGCACAATTGATCTTACAAATAGCATTGGAATTTTAAATGTTGGATCCTTTAAAACCTTCACTAAACTAATCACCGATCATCATTCTATTCCAAACGGAAACGATTTTATTGAATATGATGGAAACTTTGGCAACTCATTCAAAACTAAACATCATTATTTCTTTTTCGAAGGCAAAAAAGATCTCATAGATGTTCAAAATGAATGGTTTTTGGATAAAGACAATGAAATGCTTTATGTGTTTCCTCAAAATGATGTCGATTTAAACAATACTTCTGTCCGCGGTAAAGTTCGTGACTACTCGTTACTGATCGACAATAGTAGTCATTTTACTATCGAGGGACTTACATTTTTTGCAACTACATTTAAAGCAAAAAACTCCAGTTATTTAAACATTTTAAATTGTAATTTCTATTATCCTTCCTATTCAAGAAGAATGCTTGGAGAACTGCAAGGTGCAGCTCCAACAATATTGGGCACCTCGGGAACAAAAACAGTTAATAACAGCACCATTGAAAGTTGCTTATTTATCAATTCTGAGGGCGAAGGTTTAATTATAAAGGGGGATCATAACAAGGTACTCAACTCATATTTTAAAAATATAGATTGGTCAGCAACTCAGCTAGATGGCTTAATGGTTACTATTAATGTGGTTGGTTACAAAAATGAATTTTCAAATAATGAAATTTACAATACAGGAGCATCTGCAACAGTATGGCCAGGAGAAGCATCTACATTTTCTTATAATGTAGTTTCAAATACAGGTCTTGCTCAATCTGATGGGGCTGTTTTTCAAGGGACAAAAATCACAGTCAAAAATTCTGTTGTTCATCATAATTTCGTCTATGATACTGAAAAATATGCTTTTCGATATGACGCCCCTGGTGGTAATGCTGAAGAAGCTGGAAGCTTTGGAATTATGCATCACAACATTGCAGATAATACCATGGGGCTAATGATTAAGGGAAACAATCAAATTATTGCTAACAACACTGTTATAAACACCATCAGTGGCCGAAACGACATCATTATACTCGCTGAAGACTGCTCGAACAATAACACTTGGCTCTATAATAACCTTGCAGAAAGAATTGGATCACACCGGAGCAGCACACAGTTTGAACTTAGTTGTGATGCTCCTATCCCGATTGGATCTGTTGGATATATCTCAGATGAAAGCGTTTACTGCCAAAACCAAAATAAAGTCCCCTGGCGTGTATGTGATGCTAATGATGGAAATATTTTTTCTGGAGAAGGATTTGGTAAATCTTTGACCAATATTGATCAAATCAGTATAGCTCGAACAGGAATCTCTTTAGAGTCAAATGTAATGTATCTTTTGCAATACAATTCAATAGATGGTAAAAGTGTTAATGATTATGTGCCAAGCAGCGATGTTTTGATTGATCAGGGTTCAGCTCCAGTAGATCAGGTATATACATCTCCTACTGAACTTAAATCTCTTGATGAATTGGTGCCACAAACGGGTGTGGGCAACTTACCGGATATTGGCGCAATCGACCAATCCAATGTGTGGATTCCTGGAATCGACTGGGTTCCAGAGGAAAATTTCGATATTGTAAACGCACTTACCCTAACTAATCCAACGATTGTTAAAAAAGAAATTTTTGTTTATCCCAACCCAACAAATGGAATCATAAAGATATCTCGAGATAATAATTTAGAATTTATTGTTTTTGATGTTAATGGAAAAACTATTTCAAGAGGATATGGTGACACAATTGACCTAACCTCTTTTGCAAATGGAGTTTACTTCTTAAAACTTAAGAAACAAAACTCACGTGTAATTAGTATTTTTAAAAAATGATATATTTGAAAGCATATGGCATCATTGAATGAACATACACAACCTCTAGATACAAGGCTGACAAAACATTTGTTACGTAGAGCTTGCTTCCATTATTCAAAGTCAGACTTAAATCAATATGTTGGAAAAACGCCAAATGAAATTTTAAACTTATTGTCCTCTGTCAAGACATTTACGATGGAATGGCCTAACGATCCAGTAACAGCTGGAAATTTATCTCAGTGTTTAGGAATACAAGACGGATTTTGGTTAAACACTGGAAGTTGGACTAATGGCTCTTACCCATGTGGTCAAAATAGAAAAAGAAGTATAGTTGCTGGTTGGTGGTGGTACAATTGTATTAATCAAAAGACCTTAATTGATAAGTTAACTTGGTTTTTGTTTACCACTTTTACATTGTCCAAAGACGACGGATCGGGAAAATCAGCTCATTTCTTTGATTATCTCAATTTACTTCAATTTTATGCTGATAAAAGTGTAAAAGACCTTGCCAGAAAAATCACCTTTGACAATTCTATGCTTTACTATTTAGACAATTCTGAAAATAATAAAAACAACCCTAATGAAAATTATGCAAGGGAATTTTTAGAGTTGTTTACAATTGGCAAAGGTGAACAGGTAAGTGATGGTGATTATACAAACTACACTGAACATGATGTAGTGCAAGCTGCTAGAGTTTTTTCAGGGATTAAGTTTAAGAACAACAGAGACAATTATGATCCAGATACAGTAAAAACCCCGCATTATCCCTCAGGTATTCCGAAAGGTTATATTAAAGTTAATGTGCATGACACGGGAGATAAAACGTTTAGTTATGCTTTTAATAATCAAACTATAACAGGTGGAAATACATCTTCTTCGATAGAATCCGAATTAGATGATTTTGTTGATATGATTTTCAATAAAATCGAAACTGCAAAAAACTATATTCGGAAGTTGTATAGAATGTTTGTTCGAAGTGAGTGGGATCAGGAAGTTGAAGACGATATCATCACCCCATTAGCACAACAATTGCAGTCAAATGGATACAACCTCCTTGAAGTTCTTAAAACCCTTCTAAAATCTAAACACTTTTTTGATTTAGATGATACAGATTCTACAAATGAAAACATTGGAGCTATAATAAAAAACCCTCTACAATTTGTCAATGAATTAATTCAAATTTTAGGGGTAATTTTACCAGACCCCAATACGCCACAGGCTCCACAAGGAAGTGGCTATAATACGTCAAACGAAAACTTTAGATATTACATTTTCTGGAATGCATTTTTACACAACTCATTTTTTGCCTCTACTGGCATGACCCCATTTGCACCTGCAACCGTTGCAGGATATCCTGGTGATTATCAGCCTCCTGCTTATGATAAAGCCTGGTTTAATCCCAATAACATTGTAGCTAGGTACAATACAATTCTCTCATTTATAGGTCAAGATTACAATGATAATTTTGGTAATGGCATCAATAAAATAAAAGGAGTTCAAACTACACAAAGCGGCGCGCAATATTATGAGAGAATTTGGACTCTCTTTGACCCTGTAAATTTTCTTGAAAATACAGTAACTGACCCTTTTGATGCTAATAAAATTGTTGAAGAACTTTCAGAGATACTCTATTGTGAGTCTATCGATAGTTTTAGAGTTTCTTATTTTATAAAATTCCTAATTCATGACAATGAACCTAATTATGTCTGGTACGATACTTGGAATGCTTTTAAAAATGGAAATTCAACTGATTCTGAAAACGCTTTGGTAACAATAAAAAATAGATTAGCTGGTCAAGACGGATTGATTCCAAAAATGATTAATGCTTCAGAATTTCAACTTATGTAAAATGAAAAGAAGAGAATTTGTTAAACTTTCATCTACAGCATCTGCACTGGGACTTTTACCATTTGAAGTTAGTGCAGCATTAAAATTGGCTAATTCAACTGTAAATTGTGACGTTTCATCAAGAAAATTAGTTTTGATTGAACTAAGAGGTGGTAATGATGGATTAAATACTTTAATTCCTTATGATAATTATGGGTATTATAGTTCAGTTTTGCGCCCAGATATTTATATACCCGATAATAATTTTTCAAATCAAGCAGTAGATATTTCATTATCATCGAACCAACAATTAATGTTTCACCCTGCATTATTAGATGGTCAATATAATTCAGGTTTCAAAGGACTTTATCAATCAGGAATGTTGAGGATTTTACAGTCTGTAGGTTATCCAAGTGCTAATAAAAGTCATTTTGCTTCAATTGATTTATGGTCCACTGGAAACGATGGAAATAGCTGGAATAATGGGAAAGACAGTGGATGGATGGGCAGATTTATGGAAGAGGCCTACTCTAACTTATTACCATCTAATTTTCCATTGGGAATTCAATTGGGCTCAAGTAACACCTGGCTTGGTTTTCATGCGGAACATCAACATGGCTTAGCTATGAATATTGAGGGCCAAGATTCTGAAAATTTCTATACAGTTTTAAATGGACTTTCAGGTCAAGCACCATCAAATATTCCAAATAACTCTCATTATGGAGCTGAGCTACAATACATTGTTGATACTGATGCAAGTGCAAATATTTACTCTCAGTCAATACAAAATGCATTTAATGCACCTGGATCTAATAATTTGGCAACTTATCCAGATACAGATTTGGCAAATCAGTTGAAAACTGTAGCACGATTAATGAGAGGCGGGATCGAAACGAAAGTTTTCATGGTTACTATTGGAGGGTTTGATACACATAATGCTCAAAATCAGGGTTCTGGGGATATCAATGGTCGCCACGCTGAACTTCTAAATGAAGTTTCCACAGCGGTCGATGCATTTGTTAAGGATGTAAACTCGGATTCTATTGGAGATGATATTATCGGTATAACATTTTCTGAGTTTGGTCGCAAAGCAAAGCAAAATGGCAACTTAGGCACAGATCATGGTGAGATTGCCCCTATGTTTGTGTTTGGTAAACCAGTAGAAGGAGGTGTTTCTGGAATAAATGTAAATCTGACTGAAGCCACAAGTAATAACAATTGGCAGATCAAAACAGTTCAATACGATTATAGACAAGTGTTTGCCACTTTGATGCAAGACTTTTTAGGTGCTGAAAATGCAGTCGTTGATAATGCTTTTTTCGATCAAACCAACAATGAAAGTTTTTCTGCTAAAAAAATCCAAGATATCATAAAGCCAAGTCATTATGTGGATTCAACATGTTATGCTCTAAGTAACAATACTACCAAGAATGAAACTTTTTGGGCCGCCTATCCCAATCCGGTTTATGACAAGCTATTTATTAACCCAATCACAAATGACTCGCAAGTAAAATACGACATATACAACACGAATGGTAGGCTTATTAAATCTGGTAAATTGGATATGCAACTAGGTTATGCAGCCATAGATATGGTATCGTTACCTTGTGGTTTGTATGCTGTAACACTACAAGCCGATGGTTTGCAAGAAACCAAAAAAATCATAAAGGCTTAATCGGTTATATTTCTTACTTAATATGAATATCCGTTACATATTGATTTTACTTATTACTATTGCCTGCCAACAAACCCCTAAACCACCCCAAACCGCTGGCCATAGCTGTACCCCTACGCAAAGTCGATTTAATTCATCAGTTCCCACAACATCGCATGATAAACTTGATTTGAATGTAGAGGAGATGGTACTTATTCCAGGTGGTAGTTTTTCTATGGGCGGAGATGACGAACAGGCTTGGCGAGATGAGTATCCAAAGCATGAGGTGGTTGTTGATTCCTTTTGGATGGATGTCCATGAGGTAACCAACGCACAGTTTGCTGCTTTTGTAGAAGCGACTAGTTATGTAACAACTGCTGAAAAAGCCGTGGATTGGGAAGAAATCAAAAAAGAATTACCCCCGGGAACCCCAAAACCAAATGCGAGTCAATTGGCACCAGCATCACTGGTTTTTGTACCTACAGACAGGCCTTTATCTCTGCGAGATGTAAGCCAGTGGTGGCAATGGAGACAAGGCGCCAACTGGAGACAACCTGAGGGCCCAGGTAGTAGTATCGTAGGAAAAGAAAATCACCCTGTAGTGCATGTCAGTTGGTTTGATGCAGTGGCCTACTGTGAGTGGGCAGGCAAACGACTCCCTACAGAAGCCGAGTGGGAATATGCCAGTAGAGGCGGACTTAAAGATGCAGTCTATGCTTGGGGCAATAAAGACTTACGCTCTGGAAAACCAAAAGCCAATACGTGGGAAGGTGCTTTTCCCTATAGAAACGATAAGACTGATGGCTTTTATTTTACAGCACCTGTCCAAAGCTACGAGGCAAACAACTATGGTTTATATGATATGGCAGGCAATGTATGGGAATGGTGCGCTGACTTGTACCACGAGAACTACTATAAAACCTTGGCTGGCAAAACCACCCACAACCCACAAGGGCCTGGGACAAGCTATGACTCCAATGAGCCTTATGCCCTGAAAAGGGTAAGCAGAGGGGGTAGTTTTTTATGTCACGACAGCTATTGCAGCGGATACCGAAACAGTATGCGAATGAAAACCACGCCGGATACGGGAAGTATGCATACTGGATTTAGAGCAGTGGTTTCAGTACAATAAATCATTTGAAAAATATTATTTCATTAATTTAACTTTGTTAATTAAAAGATATTCCAACTTAATAATATAATATTAAGAGACTGTTTATATTTAATATACGTCTAGATTTTTCTTTTGTTTTTTTATCATTAGTCTTAGTTGCTTTGGCCAAACAAAAAATACAATTTTAGGAAAAAATATACTATTGGTTTGGGATGGCTGGGAAGGGCATCAACCAGAATTATTTTCTGAAATAGTAACAGAATGGCTTGAACAGGAAGATGCTAATTTTCAAGTAATTGAGGGCTTAGGTGCTTACGATGATTTGGAAAAACCCATGGAATACGACTTAATCATCCAATCAGTGACGCAAAGTGAATTGTATAAAAGCCAAGAATATAATTTGATTAAAGCAGTTAAAAGTGGTGTTAGTATAGCCGGAGCTCATGGCGGACTTGTAGATGCTTTTAGAAAAAGCACCAATTATCAGTTTATGATTGGGGGCCAATGGGTAGCACATCCAGGTGGTTTGGTTGAATTTGACATTGAAATTTTAAAAGACGAATTAACTGCAGGGATTGAAGACTTTACGATCAAAACAGAACAATATTATATGCATTTCGAACCCAATATTGAAATTATTGCACAAACCAGATTCTCAGGCGAACACTCTGAATGGATAGAAAATGTGGTCATGCCAGTTGCTTGGAA